>JBGCDN010000431.1:0-19353 GCA_045105495.1 Planctomycetaceae bacterium | reverse complement strand
TGAGCTTCAGCAACACCCACCGCTTCAAAAATACGCAGAGCGAGTGACTTTTGATCCGCCGTCATGGCGTCCGCATCACCGATGATCTTCTCAATATCCGACAAATGTCGATGCGCATGTTGTTCGGGGTGATCAACACGTACGTACGTTGAACGGAACCCGCTTTTCACAACCGGTTCAATCTTCAATTCAACTCCGGGCAGCTTCAGCGACGCGATGCCCGCTTCAACAGCTTTCCTATCAACACCACAGTCCAGCAGTGCGGCGATGGTCATGTCGCCAGCAATTCCAGTAGAGCAATCGAGGTGAGCAATCTTCATTTTCGATCCGATTCAATTCGCGAGTGATCGGCAATATTACTCATGAAGGTCGGCGGTGTCTCCCACGACGGACGCCGCCATACTTACTCGCTTTTCGGAGGCGAAAGATCGACGACTAAGTCTCGTTCGGTTCCGTCCCAATACCACCAGTCAACGTCCTGTCCAGCAGCACCGTCATCATCTAAACAGTTGTGGCCCACGCTGTAGAGCCTCAAACGGTCTCCCACTTCACGCAACAGCAGATCTCGTCCCGAGTACGGATCAACTGGAACCTTTGCCAAGTAGTCCGGCACCAGATCTGAAGGCATCGGCCAGCGATGATGGTCGTGATAAAACTGTATTGCGGCGATGGCCAACCGGCATAACGACTGCCGTGCAATCACCGATACTGTCCCTCTTGGGTTGAGTGGGTAGTTGAGGAATTCGTCGTTCCGATCTTCATCCCAATTTCGATCGACTACCAGGATGCGCACGGTGTTTGCCGATGTGCTTTCCAGCCGAGCATCGCGTGCAAACCTCTGTGATAAAGGAAGGAGCTCGTGCAGCGGCGATTCAGTCGCATCCAAGAGGGAATCGATGATCTCAAGGTACAGATCGAAGTTGTCGGCCAATCCGGCCTTATGTAGATCTAACTGCTGCCACAAAGTCAGCGATTCCTTGTCTTCCATGGCTGCTTCCCGAATGTTCCATTCGAACTGCGCCTTCGCTTCAGCTTGGTCCGTGAAGACAAGTATCCCCGAAACACGGGCGGCTCGGAGTTCCTGGCAATAGCCGCCCAGGTAATCTGCTCCCTCCAGAGCTTCTGCCACACTCGCCAATAGAGGTCTCGGAATTTGCGGGCAGTACTGGATTATGTCGAAGTACACAGCTTGAGCGAGGACGCGGGACAGACCGACGCGAGCTGGCCACTGTGTGCAATCCGTATTGTCACTGAGTTTCAGCAATGTCAGTTGAGTTACTAGTCCACGGCAAACCGCTTCCCAATTTTCATCCATAGCTGAGATTGCCACATGCAATCGCAATAAGGAAAACGCTCGACGTCCCATGTATCGAGGCGGCGGCGTCTCTTCGGTATGCGCCGCATTGTGAAACAGTCTCAACGCGGAGGAATTCGCAGCTAAGTAGTCTCGACATTGAGCCACACAATCAGGATCTGCCAGCTTGGACTCTGACACGAAGAGCGAGCCAACGAAGCGCGAGCCAACGAAGGGCAAGTCAGTCGTTGGCGGCGGCACAGCTGCATAGGCGGCGAATGCCTTAGCCCACGAAGTTCCCGGATCGGTTGGACGAACTTCATTCCACTTGCGGCGGAGACCGGCAACGTCGATCGGTTCACCGTCTGCCGCCAATCGCCTAATGGTTTCGGCAACCTGTTGCTTCTGAGCCGCAGCCCGCGACTGACTTACGTGCCACCAGCAACCGACAATCAAGATCGCCAGCACTGTTAGCCCAACAAGCAGTAGCGACTCGGTTTTATTGGTATCACCCATGTCTTACATCGTAACGGCTACCGAATTCGTGGAACACTTTCTTCGTGGCTGTTTGCGTTTCTTGTGGCCATCAAGCCAAAGCCGCAGGCGGTAGAATGTTCAGAGACTACTTTGAACCCTCGGTCTTCGCGATCACGACCGTCTTCGCGGGCCAACTCGGCGAGTGAATCTCGTGAATCTTCCCGTCCTTGCTCTCCACGACAAATGCTCCACCGATCCGAGCGTTGTACGCGACCGATTCTCCCGGAGCCACTTTTCGTCGGCGTGCCCTTCGGCCGGTCGGCTGGATTGGGTAGACGCTGATCTCGACGTTGGCTTCATTTTGAAACGTCAGCTTCACTGCTAATCTGCCGCGACCAGAGGGATTGGTATGAACAGCCGGGGTCATGACCAGCTTCTTCGGAGGATGCGTCACGCGAAGCAGATTGCTTAGTTCTTTAACAACTTCGGGCGAGGTCGAAGGCACAAGGTTCTTTGTCTCAAGATGGCTTTCATTGTGATCGTAAAGTTCTCGATCAGTCACCTCGCCGGTTTCGAAGTTTCGCCATTCGATGTATCGATACCGATCCGTTCGCAACGAGTAACCCATGTACTCGTTCCCTTCGTGCCGACGGAAATACTGACTGACAGCCGCGTCGTGTACCTTGGCGTTCGAGTCGTTGAGAATCGGAACCAGGCTCTTCCCCTCAACAAAATCCGGAGCTTCAACACCGGCGAGATCACACAGCGTTGGGTAGATATCCATGAGCTCGACCAACGAGTCGCTGCTCTGCCCGGCAGCCTTCATGTTCGGAGCAGAAATAATGAACGGAACGCGAGCATCGATTTCATAGTTGGTCATCTTCCCCCAGCCACGGTAGTCGCCAAGCTTCCAACCATGGTCGCTCCACAGAACGATCACAGTGTTCTCTTTCAATCCCTCATCATCCAGCACTTTGAGCAGGCGACCAATCTGTGCATCGACGTAGGACACACATGCGTAGTACCCATGCATCAACTCGCGCATTTTCGGTTCAGGTAGTTCTTCGTCGCTCCATGGCCGAGGCATGTTGATTAGGTCGACATAGTGCGACAGCTCGCTGTTGTTGTGCATCGAATAGGCGGGGGCACCTTCGGGCGTTTGTTCGCCGGTGAGAACCGGAAAGGTCGACGCTTCATACATATCCCAGTACTTTCTGGGTGCGACAAATGACAGGTGCGGGCGGATGTATCCCATGGCAAGGAAGAACGGTTCGTCTTTTTCCCCAAGACGCCGCAAGTCTTCGATGCACATGTCCGTGCGGGCTCCGTCCAGCACCTTGTTGTCCGGTAAATCGGGCGACGCCGTACTTGGTCCGCGAAGATTGTTCTTCCGCCAGTCTTGAGCCGGCAGGTTGTCCATTGCTGTCCGGATACGTTCTCGTGTTCCTTCTGGGTAGAAGTACGGAAGCTTCGGGAGATCGCGAATCGGTTCACTCCACGATTGTGGATCCGGAGTTGGGTTGTGATAAACCTTCCCATGGCTGACGGCGGTGTAGCCAGATCGACGTAACCATTGTGGTAAAGTCACCGCATCTGGCCTGGCTTCGCGAAAGTGAATCGGCAACGTCCAAACGCCAAGTGTGTCCGGACGCAATCCCGTCATTAGACTCGCGCGGGATGGGTTGCAGACGGCGACCTGGCAGTAAGCTCGATCGAACCGCATGCCACGTGCTGCCAGTCGATCAATGTTGGGAGTGATGGCCAGTTCGTCGCCATAGCAGCCGAGCGCCGGGCGAAGGTCGTCAACTGCGATGAACAGAATATTTGGCTTCTGCTTCTCGGTTGCCGGTTCTTGATTTGCATCCGTCTGCGCGAAGGAAACCTGGCTCAGGCAAGCAACCAGAACCATGGCAACGCAGATGCGTTTGAGAAACCAACTGCTGCGATGGTGTTGAGACACGCTGTTCTACCTTGATGGTTTGATTCTGCTTGAGACCACGTTCGTCATCGACGAGTCAAGAAAACTCCTAACTCTCCAGGCGCGACTTCCATGCACCAAGCTGATCCGCAACAGGCTGCGCGCCGCCGGAACCGTAGCTGTTTAGCACTCGCATCGCGTTTTCAGCGCCGAGAACTTCGAACACACTTTCGTCGATCAGATCACACGCTTGCTGCAGTTCTTCGAGAGTCAGATCAGCGAGACGGCATCCGCGTTGTTCGCATTCAGCCACCAGCTTCCCGACAGTGCCATGCCCCGTTCGCATTGGGACGCCGCGTTTGATGAGATATTCCATCAGTGCAGTTGCGTCCAGGAAACCACTCTCAATCCGTGCGGCGATGGCGTCTTTGTTGATGGTGGTTAGCCCGACAATATCGGCAGTCAATTCAAGGCAGGACGACACGGTATCCAACGAATCAAACAGCGCGATCTTGTCTTCCTGCAGATCACGGTTGTAGGCCATGGGCAAGCTCTTCGTCAGAATCAAAAGCTGTGGTACCGCCGCCATCACACGGGCTGCTTTGCCCCGAATGAGTTCCAGTACGTCTGGATTTCTCTTCTGCGGCATAATGGAAGAACCGGTGGTGTACGCTTCCGGCAGATTGATGTAACCGAATTCCGTCGAGTACCAAAGAATCCACTCTTCACACAGAGTCGTCAGGTGAGTCGCGATGAGCGAGAGGTCGAACAGGAACTCGGTCAGGTAATCTCGGTCGCTGGAAACATCCAGGCTGTTTGCTGCAATCGATTCGAAACCAAGCTCGTTCGCCGTGAACTCACGATCGATCGGCAGCGATGTTCCAGCCAACGCTGCACAACCCAGCGGCGAAACGTTGACTCGCTTTCGACAGTCCGCCAGTCGATCACGATCCCGCTGAAATTTCTCGCAGTACGCCAGCCAATAGTGAGACAACTGCACCGGCTGCGCGCGTTGCAGGTGTGTGTAGCCGGCGGCAACGATTCCAAGGTCTGTTTCCGCTCGGTAGACGAATGCGGCCTGAACGCGTTCCAGCAGACCATCCAATTCGTCAATGGCATCGCGGGTAAAGAGTCGCAGGTCTGTTGAAACCTGGTCGTTGCGACTGCGAGCCGTGTGAAGCTTGCGAGCAACATCGCCGAGTCGCTCGATCAGCTTACTCTCGATATGCATGTGGATATCTTCGAGTTCGGCTTTGAACTCAAAGTTTCCCGCTTCGATCTCTGAACCGATCTCAGCCAGACCTTCCACAATCTGATTGGCTTCGTCTGACGAAATTAATCCGACGTGTGCCAGCATCTTCGCGTGAGCCTGCGAACCTCGAATGTCGACGCCGGCCAAACGGTGATCGAAGCTAATCGATTCCGTAAACGCCTCAACGCGAGGATCTGTCTCACCCTGAAATCGGCCACCCCATGCTTTTGCCACGTGCTTCCCCTTCGATTGAAACTTCGAGGGAGCATAAAAGCGGCTGATGGCAGCGGTCAACAAGCGAGAAAAAGCGGTTCAAAGCGCACTGACTGAATCGAAGCACATTTCCAGCTTCAGTAACTTGTTGACACGGCCCTCTTGCGACTTCTAGCGTGGAACCTGATGTTCGTCCCGGACAGTGTTTAACAAGTGACCGCCATGAAGAACCTTCGACTTCCCCTCGCTGCAGCCTGCATCATGTGCTTTGCCACTACGGCAAGTGCAGACGACGTCCAGTTTGGAGATTGGACCGTCTCCATTAACCCGGCTCCGGTCGTAGAAGTGCCGGAAGTCGATGTGAAACGCGAATACGTGGTCCGAGAAATCCACGAAACTCGCCACGTACAAACACACGTCAGCTATCCACACTACCAGCAGTTTCGAAACCCGTACCACGGATACGGATCAAACTACTCAATCTACTTCCCATGGCGCAACTACCGCGGCGCTGGCTTCACCAGCTACTACCGCCCCCGCACAATCTACAACTACGGCTACTAGGCAACTTCGAGTTGCTTTGGGGTGCGGCGGCGATGTTGGGATTGAGTTCCTGGGCGGTGCTTCGCCGCGAGAACATCCTTGGTTAAGCCGATCGTGGGTGGAAGTAACTTAGTTCACTGGTTGTCCGTCTTGGATTCTGCTCCAGACTTCATTTCGGTGTCGATTGTGAAGTCGATTTCTCCGTCCAGGCTCTGGCCGCCAAAGCTGAGAGTGATGGTTCCAACGATCTGAACATGGTCGGTCGAAGCGGCAACACGACCAGCTTCCCGATCGAACCAAATCTTGCTCATGGACTTCACCGGTTTGACATTCGATTCCGAGAGTTGAGGCAACCCGGCTGGCGCCTCGGCAGCCACAAGATCTGCCTTCACGACTTCGGATTCGATGTAGTCATACTGGGTACCTTTCAGTTCCTGCTGCCCTTTGTAGGTGTACTTCGTAACCAGCTTCAGCGACTGCCCTGCCCCAAGAGTTAGCTCTGATTTGTGTTCCCACGAATCACCAGGAGCCACGGGCTTGAGAGGAAGAATTGCCAGTTCCTGAAGTCGCGTCTTCTTGAGTTTTGCAGGGCTGATCTCCTCGCGCATTCCGAGAGGTAACGTCTTGATGTCGATGCCCGCTGTCGCTGCCGCGAGAAGCTTGTTTGACTTATCGTATTGATAGATTTTCTTGATCTTCTTCGCCGCCTTCATGGCTTCCAAAATCTGTTCCGCCCCTGGAAACGACGACGCGTCTGCCGCATCTGGCTTGGTTGAATCGAACACAAGCTTGCCGTTGCTGCCTTCGAAGCTCCGCATCATCTTTTGAATCGAGTGCGTTCTTTGAAAGTGGCCTTTCTCGTTCGGCTTACCCGTTTCGATGGCGACGACCGATACGCTGCTGACTTTCGTCTGATCTTCGCGACCGCCGAGGTTCAGCTTCTGAGTAATCTCTTGCTTTGCATTGACCAGCACCTTGTCGCCAGGTCGGTACTTGCGTTCCAACTTAACCGCCTGCGCGTGGCAGATTGACGGGAGTGAAAGGCACCCTGCAATAATGAGAATAACTGCCTTCATGTCTGCTCCAATTACATGTTGGTCTTGCTGTCAGTTGCTGACCCAACAACTGATGCAAGTGCGTGATTGAGTTGGTCGTCGAAATCGTGATTCTTTGTATAAATGCGGAAGATCACGAAACTGGTTGGCAGGCCGCGAAACAGTTCGTCGGCGTTGAGTTCCTGTGGCTTGCCGGTTCCGTCGAGCACAAAATTCTGCCCACCCGACGCGCCGGAAGTGCTTGGGCGGTGATAGTGTTTGGCGACATCGATCTTCAAATCGAGATCACGAATCTCCTCCGGCAACTTCGCGCGAACTTTGGATTCGACGATATCCGGGGCAGTGAAGATGCTTGTATTTTCTGCGGACGTAGAGTGAAAGTTGATGGTCCTTTCACAAGCCATCTTCCAGCCATCCTGACGATGAACCACTCGATGCCACGCGAGACCAAGTCGCTTTTTGTCTGGATCTGAGTCAGACGCCCATCTTCGGACATCGACAAGGAAAGACGATTCAGTGAAATCGAGATACGCGTCCAGATGCTCAAGCGGGTTTCCGGGTAGCAAGTGCGTCATCGTTTCTGCGAAGTCTTCTTCCAGCGATAAATCGATGCCGCGAACTGTCCGATGGAAGTAAATCGTGCGAAACAGGTTGGCTCTGGTTTCGACAAAGTGAATCAATGTCGGCATACCGCGCGGATGGATGGTCAGCCCGGCAGGTGTGAAGAACGAATAGTGCAGCAGCCGATCGATGTCGAACGAGCGCGTCGAATAGCCAGACATGTACGCGTCGCGAAGAACGAAGTCCATGTTGTCGACAGTGTAAATGCCGCTGAACAACGATCGCAGTTTCAGTAGCCAGTCTGGCTGGCCTTCGTCGTCTTCTGTTCCCTTCGGCCGTCGAATCAGGAATGCGATCTGCCTTGGTTCGAGTTCCTCTAGCGGCTTCAAAACCCCATTCGGATTTCGACGAATGTTTCGCAGCAAGTCGCCGAGTTCCTGCTCAATAATTCGAGCACCGATGTCTTCGTGGGTGATGCCAAACTGTGAGAGAAAATGATCGTCGAAGAAATGGCCAAACGGTCCGTGGCCAACATCGTGCAGCAAGCCCGCCATTCTCATCAGGCTCTCAACGTAAGCCTTCGATGGCACGTTCGCACAGGAATCGACCAGTGAACCATACCACTGATCGACCGCGCGGGACGTAAGGTGCATGACGCCGAGAATATGCTGGAACCGCATGTGTTCGGCAGACGGGAAGACGAACCAGGCCGTTTGCAGCTGATGGATCTGACGCATCCGCTGCACCCACGGATGATCAATAATATCCTGTTCGGCCACCTCGCCGTCCGGAAGGCCCGCTCGCGATGTGAACGCGAGATAGCCGTGGATCGGATCGTGCGAAAGACTCTCAGATTTGTAGTTACGCACCTCCGGACACTCCATTTCCGCCGCGCGGTGATCGCTGTTTAAGTTTGTTGCTGGGACTGCTGTGGTTATCTCAGCGTTGGTTTGGCGGCGAGCACCTGACTGTTGGAAACCGAATTTCCAAAGTCCTCGAACCGATCCAGCTTCCAGACAACTTTCTTTGTCTTCGGTTCGACTTCCACAAGTAACGGCTGGCCGGGCCCGGCGTGACAATTGCCAATCATGTAATTGCCGTTCGGTAGTACTTCCACCGTCGTGACCCAGGCAAGTCGAATGCCGGGTAAGTCATTCTGAGCGACCTTCCAGACAACCTTCTTGTGATGATCGACTTCGATGACCGAATGGCCGTTGCCGGTTCCAATCAAGGTGTTGCCATTCTTGAGTCGAACGGCAGAGAAGCACTTGTTTCCGAACGCTTCCGGGCCATGTCCGCCTTTGGCTTTCTCGCCAAACATCGGCACGACAAATTCCCAGACAATGTGGCCTTCCGCGTTGTATTCTCGAACGGCTCCGTCTCCCTCGTGGCAGACCAGATAGTTGCCGTTCGTCAGTTTCCGAGCCAACCGCGTATCGGTGTGATGATGCGGCTTGTTGACCACAAGCTTGATCTCTTTGAGTAGCTTACCGTCGCGGTTCACTTCGATGATTCGAGCGGAGCCCGATTCCGCAATCATGACGGTTCCGTCTGCCAGGGGCTGGAATGCATGGACTTCAATCCGCTTGCCTTCGTTCCCGTTGGACTTGGCAGCATCGTAAGACCAGACAACCTTGTCTGCTTTCGGATCTATCTCGACAACCGTTGACGGCATTCGCTGCACCATGATGTTGCCGTTTGGCAGGACATGGATGTCGTGAATGCCGCCCCACTTTTTCTCCCATTCTGTTTTGCCATCTTCATTCAAAATGACAAGACGTTGCTTGCCGCGCGTTCCACCTTGCAGGATGACACGATGACCGGCTTCAACGGTGGAAATCAGCAAACAAACAATCAAGAGCGCGCGTTGCATGGGAGCCTCTATGATTCAGGCTGTTCAGTGGTTTGAATATCAATATTAAGGTCATCCAACTGATGCTGGTCGACCGGTGCTGGTGCACCACTTAGCAAGTCGGATGCTCGCTGAGTTTTTGGGAACGCAATGACGTCGCGAATATTGTCGTCGCCCGCCATCAGCATTACCCAGCGATCAAGTCCCAACGCGATGCCGCCGTGTGGTGGAGCACCGTATCGCAGCGATTGAAGCAGGAACCCAAATCGCGATTCTGCTTCTTCCGGCGAGATGTTCAGCATGTCAAACACCGTTTGCTGAACCGCACTGTCGTGGATACGAATGCTTCCACTTGCAGCTTCGTATCCGTTCACAATGAGGTCGTAAGACGATGCTCGAACGGCTGCCGGATCGCTTTCCAGCTTGTCGGTATCGTCCGGATGAATCGAACAAAACGGGTGGTGTTCCGCATCCCAACGACCAGCGTCTTCGTTGTATGTGACCAGTGGGAAGTCGACGACCCAGGCACACTGGAACTCGGTCGGATCGTAGAGCTCCAGTTCCTTCCCCAACCGGCCACGCAACGCGGCGAGCGCGGCTGAGGTGACGGATGGTTTGTCAGCCACGAACAACAGAAGGTCACCATCTTCCGCATCGAGTGCGTCCATAATGGCTTTCTGTTTCGCTTCGTCGAAGAACTTGGCGATCGACGATTCCAGCTTGCCTTCCTTCACCTTGAAGAACGCCAGGCCTCTGGCACCGTATTCACCAACAAACGCGGTCAGCCCGTCAATCATCTTTCGGCTGTAGTGCGCGGCACCCTTGGCGTTGATACCTCGGACGCGGCCGCCGCCTTCGATCGTCTTGGAGAAGACACCGAACTCGCTGTCTTTCACAATTTCGCCGACATCAATCAGCTGCATGTCGAATCGAAGATCCGGCTTATCAGAACCGTAACGTTCCATGACATCCGCGTACGTGTAACGCGGAAGCGGCAGGCTAACCTGCTTGCCCGCGATCTCATTCACAACGTGTGCGATCAGACCGCCGATGGTGCTCAGAACGTCGTCGCGTTCGACAAAGGCCATTTCGACATCAATCTGAGTAAACTCAGGTTGTCGATCCGCGCGAAGGTCTTCGTCTCGAAAGCATCGCGCGATCTGGTAGTACCGGTCGAAACCGGAAACCATCAGAATCTGTTTGTAGATCTGTGGCGATTGCGGCAGTGCGTAAAACGAACCCGGATGAACGCGGCTCGGCACCAAATAGTCGCGAGCGCCTTCAGGCGTGCTGCGACCGAGCATCGGGGTCTCGATTTCCAGGAAGTCGAGGTCGTTGAAGTAATTTCGAACCGACTGCGTCAGCTTGTGACGCATCATGATGTTGCGCTGCAGCGTCGGACGTCGCAAATCGACGAAGCGATGAGTCAGTCGAAGCTCTTCGTTTGGCAGCTCGCTGGTTTCAGGTTCAAACGGTGGCGTTTTACTTTTGCTGAAGATCTCAAGGTCCGTTGCCACAACTTCAATGGCTCCGGTTTCCAGCTTTGGGTTCACGAGGTCGTCGCCTCGGTACTTCACTTTGCCGGTGACCTGGACAACGTCTTCTTTCCGGAGCTTGCGGGCAACATCGCCCATGGACGCGTTTGCCTGAGTGTTGAAAACGACCTGAGTTTTTCCGTATCGGTCACGTAAATCGACAAACAGCAAGTGTTCGCCAAAGTCTCGATAGTTGTTAACCCAGCCACTAATTGTGACTACTTCGTCAACGTGATCCCGCCGCAGTTCGCCGCAGGTATGGGTGCGTAGCACGATGAAATGTCCTGTTTTCTGAGAGGTGCCGTCGGGGATCCGAGCAGCCGCAACGGCCTGTTCAAAACAAAAATGGTAGCGACTGGGCAAGCCCATTGGCCGGGCTGTGTAGCTGAAGTCTTCAAGATCTTCGGCGGGATAAACACATCCAAACAGCCAGAGCTTCTGATGAGTTCGGCTGCAGAGGAGCAGAACCCAGTCGCCCATACGGCTTGCGCCGCTTAGCTACTCAACCGACAGGCTGACAGTCGACTTGCGAAGTATAGGGCGTGTTGCGTTCAGTCGGGAGGCAAACTTCCAGTTGTCTGCGAGCGGCAAGGGCCGCCAGAAAAAGGGCTGAAGCCACTGATTCCTCGTTGAAGACGAATCGGTGAACACAAAGTCTGTTCGGAAGAGCCTGGATAGATCGACAAGACTACCGGAGTTTCTGTTTGTGCCATATTGCGCAATCGCCACCGTTCCGCCGCTTAAAGCAGATCGGGCTCCGTGAGCAGCACATTGCATGGGCTGCTTTCACTGATAGAATTGCTGGCTCTCTGGACATTCTGTCCACTCAGGTGTGAGGTCTTCTATGAAACAGTCCTGTGTTCTTGCTGTTGTAGTGGCTTGCTTGGCCGCTCCGGCATTTGGCCAAAAGATTCCCGCTGAAACGACAGGGACCCCTCGGTTCGATGAGGCGATTGCCAGGGGGATCGATTACATCAAGGCCGGATTGCCCAATCGAGGCTTCGATTACAAACTGCCGAAAGCAGCCCTTGCTGGCTACACCTGCATTAAGGCTGGGGTCTCGAAGAAGGATCCTGAGCTTAAGAAGATCGCAGACGAGATTAAGAAGCACGTCCAAAACGGGGTTTTCCATCCCGGCTTTGGTGCTGGTTCAAAGCTTCCACTCGAATACGTCTACGACAGTGGTGTGTTCGCGATGTTTCTCGCGGCACAGGACCCTGACGGCAACTTGCCCGCATTGAAAGCGATCGCGAAGTTCCTCGCCGACGAACAAGGCGCTGATGGTTCGTGGGACTATCCGCAACGATCAACCGGTGACACCTCACAGAATCAGTATGGTGTTCTTGGGCTATGGGCATGCATGCGTGCGGGCGCGAAGGTTTCTCCGCAGGTTTGGGACAAGTGCTTGCAATGGCACGTCAATAAGAAGAGCCGAGACGGCGGTTGGGCGTACCACCCGGGAAACCAGGCCGGCCCGGGTAACGGTGCTTCAACGCACAACATGACATTCGGCGCAACCGGAACCATGGCAATCTGTCGTCTGATTCTTTACCCGGAGTATGCTCCCGGCGGGAAGAAGCGAAAGAAGAAAAAGAAAAAGCTGTTTGGTGTTCTCGAAGAGACTGAGGTCATTAGCTCTGCGGCTTCGGAAAAAATTAATCCGTACGCGAACTACAAACCCGCAGTTCAAATCGCTCGGGTGGATGCCGCAATCAACGGAGGTGTGAATTGGCTGGATACTCGGTTCGAACTGCAAAACCCCTTCGTCGGCAACGAGATGTATTTTTACTACGCCATGGAACGTTCAATGGCGATGAACGACACCAAGAAGCTTGGAGGCCAGGATTGGTATCAGGCTTGTGGTTATAAGCTGCTGGAAATTCAGAAGGAAAACGGTTCGTGGTTCCCTGAACCATCGAAGGGGCCGGTTGGTACCTGCTTTGGTGTTTTGTTTCTGCTGAGATCAACCAAGAAGATCGTTGATGCGGCATACGGCACCGGAATCCAGATGGGCAAACGCGGCTTCGATCTCGACGCCGACCCATTGGCCGATGCGAAGAAGAAAAAGAAGCTTGGGCCTCTCCCTGAAATGCTGGCTCGCCTTGATCAGATGAATCTCGAAAACGTCAAAGGCGTTCCAGAAGAAGACCTGACCGCTTTGGTTGAGAAGATCCTGCAAACGCCACGCAAGGAACTCGCAAAGCAGATTCCATTGTTGAAGAAGCTAAAAGACTACCCGCGTGGTGATGTGCGATCGATCGTCATGTTTGGCCTCGGCCGTTCTGGCGACATGCGGGTAGCTCCGATCCTGATCGACGCATTCAACGACAACGACGTGGGAGTTCTAAGCGAGGCACACACCGCGCTGTGTTATATCAGCCGCAAGCCGCGCGGGTTCGGAATCGTGAACGATCTGGCTAGCGAAGTGGAAGGACTTCCGCAGGACGAGGTCGACAAGATCGTCAACAAGTGGCGTAAGACAGCTCAGAACCGGTGGCGAGCGTGGTACAAACGCATTCGTCCGTATGATGAACGCGGGGACCTGTGGGAAATCAGCGGCGGCAGTGCTTCCGGCGAGAAGTAGTGCTCCGCTGTTCCATCACCACATTTGGCGAATTGCGGCGATGTAAATTGCCGCGATCGCGAAGGTGGCTCCGAGACGCGTAACGAGCACTGCGGCCGTTCCGATTTGCAACGCTTTGCGAGTCGGACGGCTAAGTCGTTCGCCCAGATCGTCGCCGATTGAGCGCAGTACCATCTGGAACATCTCTGTCGATGCTGCAACGCACATCGCCAGTATGACGACGGCCCACTCCAACACGCCAATGCCAACAACCAGCCCCGCTGTGACAGTCACCGAAGCGACAAAACAGTAGCCAAACAACGTGCTGTCCCCACGAAAACTCTGAGACAGTCCTCGCTCGCAGTCGACCAAACGCTGTCGCCAACCGGGTCGCTGTTCTGAACGTGATTGCATGTCGGTTGGCATGTTCATATCAGCGCACTCCCAAAAGTGAGTTCAATTGCATCGGCGAACCACTGGTCGAACCGAAGCGTGGTTCGAACAGCAATGCCAGCCCGACGTTGTCTTTTCCACGGTCGTAGTTCGCTCCGAAGTGGAAGATCCAGTCGAGGCCGATTCGTGAGACCGTAAACGACTGCCCTTGATCGCGTCGCTCGCCAAAGTCGTATGCTGTGCTGCCAGTCATGACCCACTTGGGGCTCATCGCGTAACTAAAGCTGGCAGTGACGATATCGCTGTCGAGAAGCTGAGTTCCGTTGATCGATCGGTACCCAACATACACGCTTCCACGCCGCGAACGCTGCGAGAGCAGGCCGATGTTGGATACGCGTTGGCCACCGTCGAAGGTGTCCCACAGCGTGTTGGCAATGACGCTGGTTCGTTCGCCTACGTGCCATTGATACCGGGTATGGAACAAGCCGAAGTCGTCGCCAAAGTTGTCGCGGTCAGGCTTCGGGAAGTAGGTGAAGCCGGATTCCCACGTCATCCAGTCGCGAACACGCGGGTTCGTTGCTGGCCCTACTTTTGTTTGCAATCGATGTCGAACGGACGCTCGAATGACTTGCTGATCGTCAACCAGTTCGTGATACGGAGCTGTTACCTGGAAACCAGCTCCGTTGCGAAGAGCAAACGATCGCGGGTCGAACTGGCCAGGCAATGCACCGCCAAATGTGTTCTGCAGCAATCGGTAACGGAATCGTTCCTGCGCGTTGTCGTCGATTTCGTTGAACTGCGGAATATTGTTCAGGCTCTCGCTGGAATCCGTATACCGCGCTTCAAGGTTGTATTCGATTTTGTGTGCCAGTCCGTTCAAATTGAAAATTGGACTGCGGAGAAACGGGTAGACTCGCGACACAACCATGTTGGCCCGCGCTCCGGCGCTGACCAATGATCGATCGACCGACGCGCCGGTGAAGCCTTCTTCCCAATAGGCAACTTCGCCCATCACAAATGGGGTTAGCTTAATGGGGCCAAGATTGAACGGAGCATCCAGTTCATGACGCGTCATCGTGACCAGCCCTTCGGCTTTCGTCACGAAAGGTAGCGGCGAAAACACATCATTCGGATCAGATGGCGCGTCTGCTGGTCGTAGGCGGGCGTAGCCGATGCTTGAATGGTTCGACCAGGTCAAGGCTCCGCCGAACAATGGTTGCGACAGGCCATAGACATCCAATTTTGGCAACCACTCCGTTGTTGTTTCAAACGGATTGACCTGCGGTCGGGCGAACAGCGAACCACTGAAGTTTCCAACATCCTGTTTGACGCGAATGCTGGTTTCCTGATCTTTCTCGCGATCGAATTCAGATTCGTAGTACTGTTCGAGGAAGTTCCGATCACTCAGGTAGCCAATCTCGCCAAAGACTTTGACGTTATTCGGAAGCTCTTGACGATGTCGCCAGAAAGCTCGACCGCGATTATTGTCGGTGTCCAATCGGCGGCGGTCACGCCCCAGTGTGTCGTGCCCGGCGTCGTTCAGATAGTAGATCAGTCCTTCGCCGCGATACGGTTGACCGGTTGGCCCCAGCCCTTTGTATTCGGTACTGGTCCCGATTCCGGGGCCTCTTTCGCTGTAGTAATCAGCGTGCAGGTTCCAATCGAGGCCCGGAGATTTCTCCATGCCCAGAACCTGAGACAGATCCCAAACGGTCTTAACCTGCAGTCCAAAAATGTTGTCGTGCCGCACCGACGCCCGACGTACCGGTAGCCCGGGGCTCGCCGCAGGACCACTAATTCGTGGCAAAGCGAGAACCGGTGTGTCACCAATGACGAATCGGTTGTTCAGACTTGTAATCCAAAGCGCCTCTTCCTGAGGCAGTCCAAACTGCGAATCAACCTGCTGTCGAGTTCGAAGCCATGGTGGCGTGGAACGCGGTTCGACGAAGATGTCTGATGCTTCGAGGCGAAATCCGGGTTTGCCGTATGGACTTGTGGTTACCCATGCGTTTTGAGCGTGAAATCGTGTTCTTGCTGATTGACGAATCCGTTCTGCTCGCACGCGAACCTGACCATCCACACTGGGCAGGTAGGCTCGCAGTTCACCATTCAACAACAACGCGCGGTCGTTCTGCACGTCGAAGAATCCGTGGGTTGCCGTGAGAATGTTGCCGCCCTGACGGATCTCAATGTTGCCTTCCATGTAAACCTGCAGCGGCGTATCTGACGCCTGAGTGAACTCTCTGGCAGCAAGATCATCGGACGTGACCGTCCAAACGACCATGCGATCGGCAGCAAGGTCGATAAGGCCCAGTGGAATCTGTTGCCCGTTGATATCGGTCGTGAATCCATCAACGATAATCTTCACACCGCCACTAATCTCAGCAATTTGCTCCGGCGGAATCGTGTTATCAGAACGCCGCGATTTCAGATTGAACGGCGCGGAGGTACGGGGGCGGATTTGAACTCGGCGACTGCTTTGCGGAGTCGGTGGCTGCCATGCGGTGAACAAGTCGTTGCTGCCATCAATCGACACACTGACTTCTTCGGGCTCGGTCACGGGAGCGTCCGGCACCACGCTACGTCGGTAGCGGATAGCACGCTTGAAGAATTCTTCGTGCCGGGCAGGCTTCGCATAGGTGCCATCGAACTGTTCCTGCACGCCGTTCTGCGAACTGAAGGCAACCATTGCAGCCGGTTCGCTGCGAGTGCTTCCGGGCCTGACAATTCGGACCCGTTCACCGTAAACGATGACTTCTTCGCCGTCTGTTCCTCGCCGCCGCCAGACAACCAATTGTTGTCCCGAAACCGTCACCGCCCCGTTACTCGCCTTTGCATTCCCGCGGACCACACTGATCTGCTCGCGGTCGTCTTCCCACGTCTGAGCCCACTGCCCGTGCACAATTACGGGAGAACCGTTCGCTTCTGCCACAATCGCAGCCGTCGCAGATTGCGCAACGGCATCGCGTTCGAGAATCGGCATTAACGCGAAGAGCGCAATTGCCAGACACCGAAGGGGGCGCAAGAGAAGCAGTCGGACGTCCTTGTCCAACCTGGACATCTCCGAATCGAAAGGAAGGTGGGGTGAGGGGATTTGCGACGGAATGTCGCTTGAGGTGAGAACTTGCGTGACGTGAAGCTCAGTCTCTGAACCGCGATCAGCGGCGCAGGAGTATAAATCTGCCGATTCGCAAGGGTCAATGTGGGTCCACGGCAGGTGAATGCGGAGAATAGGCAGCTTATTAATTCTGGGTTCGTGCATCTCAGCCGCAGTTTCAGCAAGAGATAGCCCTACTCTTTCAGAAGAGTGCCGTTCTTCTCGATCTGACGTTCCCAGCGTTTCCGAAAAGAGTTCAGCCGATCGCGCGTCAGGCTCGGGCGATACTCGTCCTGCATTCCAGTCAGTCTGAGAATGTGAAAGTAGGCCAATCGTTGAACTGCCGGGCGATCGTGACTGAGCCAGCGAACAAGTTCTCGGGATGCTTTTTGGTCGCGAGCGTGACCTTCGTCGTATCCCCAGAGCAGCTGATACATGGTTTGCGAATCTTGCTCCGTGTATTCGTGGTCCAGAGCCGCCATTAGCTTTTCGCCATTGCCGGGTTCCGAAGAGAGCCACTCGCGGAGCCCAAGAATAGCTTCCGCCGTCGCTTCATCGTGTTCAGCAATCGCCAACGCACTTACCAGGGCGACGTGGTCTTGAGTAAGCGACAGGCACTGCACAGCGCGGCGCGCCATCCAAGAGCGTTCGTGCTTCAACAGCGCTGGCATGGCCTCGCCGACGGAATCGGTCGGTCCGAACTCCTTGGCGAACCGAATGGCATCGCGTTTGTCTGTTGGCGCGGTTGGTCCTGCAACCCAACCGGCAACGGGATCTTTGCCAACAAGCCAGTCAGTGGCGAGACCTGGTTCGACCAGAACCTCTCCCGCTTTGGGGCCTGCGAGAGCAATGCGGTCTTCGGAACCGATGTTGCGTTCGTCGCCGTCGGCAGATTCTAAAGCGATGTCACCAAGGCTCCCGACCGCCCAAACTTTGAATGGAAAACCGTCGAGGTTCTTGTCGAGTCGGATGGGAGGAACCGGTGTCACATCAATCGCAATTCGAGCCGGCGATGACGGTAGCTGTAACGTCCAGCGTTTCTCTCCGACAGCAATTCGCACCGCGATTGGCTCATCTGGTTGATCCACCGGCTTGGCTGCGTCATCTGCGGCTTCGTCTTCAACACCGCGCGAAATGACGACGCGTCCGCGTTCAAGGCGAATCCCCATGGCCGCATTCGGACTGGCGTACGTACTCATTCGGCTTCCGGCAGCGAGATGCAATTGCAGGGGCGTATCTGGCACTGCGAATCGAGCAACATACGGCCGTGGTGCAGCAATTCGATCGTTGTCGCCGACCGAAGCGCCAACGGTCACCAATCGCCAGCCTTCGTCTACCGTTTCGCGAAGAAGTATGCCATTGCTATCGAGATACGTCAGGCGAGTACCAATTGACTTTGGACCAGCTGGTTCTTCAGTTTGATCGGCCGGCATGTCAACAACAACGGGTGCCGATGGCGCTGCTGGCATTCCGGTCGCTGCATCCTCCATCGGTTCTTCGGCTCCAGGTGGACCCAGCAATGTGACTTCCGGCTTGTCTGTTGGTTCGACTCCTTCGACGGCCACAGACGTGGTATCGGCCGGTTCGGCCATCGCTGGTTCCGATGGATCCGGGCTCACATCGGTTGTATCCGGAGCGTCGGGCGGCGCGGGGGCATCGATTCCGTTTGTGGCGGCAACAATCGGCGGTGACTGCTCCGTGTCGTTGTTCGATTCGTTTGGTTGGTCGGGCGTGGTATCCGTAGATGCCACATCTTGCGACGAATCCATGTTGTTGTTGATGGCTGCATCAGCGCTGTCGACAGCCGGAACCGCTGAAGCCACGGAGTCGCTACCGCTCTCTATAGGGTTTGATCCGGCTGCGAATGTCCCGTCGCTTGCTGCGGGTTTCTTTTCCGGATCCGTCCACCAGAGCGCGACAAAAAGCCCGATCAGCAGGCCAACGCCGACCACTGGCCACCAAGCACGTTTCTTCTGCTGGCTCTTTACGTATTCAGCAAGTTCAACACCGGCATCAGAACTATTTACAGTTCCATTTTCGGAACGCGTCGGCGAACTTTTGGAGACGGCCAACCGGTCGCTCGGTTCAATCACAGCCGGACCTGCACCCGTGTCTTCGACAATCAATTTGTCGCTGTCACTCACCGGCCCCAGTGCGTACATACGTTGTCGCGAGTCGGAAAGAACCTCGACGGGTTCGCCAAGTACCAATGTCAATATTTGATGGGCGGACGCCGTTTCTGCCAGGTGTATTTCAGAATTCAGCAGTATGCGTTCTGTCTGAGCGACTTGGGCAGGACTCAGTTGGTTGTCTAGGTATTCGGCAACAACATTTGGGTCGAGCCCCGATTCAGCTCCCTCAACCGCTGGCGCTTTCAACCGTCGCTTGCGGACGACATCGCGAATTCGGGTAATCAGTTCCTTCGCAACAGGCGCATCCTGAACCTTCCGCCCGATTTCTCGAGCCTGCGCAGGTTCCAGAATGTCGTCCAAATAGGCCAATAGAGTTCTGAGCGTTAGTCGCATGTCGCGGCCTCATTTGCAGTGAATTCGCTGGGGATCTGCCCGAACGCAGCCCTCCGTGGCTAATAGTGGCGCGGT
>JBGCDN010000430.1:0-8130 GCA_045105495.1 Planctomycetaceae bacterium | reverse complement strand
ATGGACAAGTCGTCGCCACCTATCAGGTCGGTCATTTGGGTGACGACTTTGGCAATCTCCGTTTCACCATCGTTAATCAGCTTGTGCCCCAATTGCAGGCTGGCCGACAAGCGTAAGGCCGTCTTGCGTTCGCCTTCGCTGAGGTATCGGTTCCGACTACTGAGGGCCAGGCCGTCGGGTTCGCGCACGATTGGGCACGTGTGAATATGAATTGGGACGTCCAGGTCGCGGCACATCTGTTTGATAAGAAGTTGTTGTTGAAAGTCCTTCTGGCCAAAGAATGCGATTGTTGGTTCGGCGATGTTAAACAGCTTCAGAACAATCGTCGTAACGCCGCGAAAGTGCCCGCTTCGATGTTCGCCTTCGTGTAGCCGCGAAAGCTGATCGACTTCGACAAACGTGTCGGCACCGGATGGGTACATGTCGCCGACATTCGGGTGGAACACAAAATCGACACCAGCGGCTTCGCACTTTTGTAGGTCGTCGTCGAGTGTTCGAGGATACTTGTCCAGGTCTTCGTTCGGCCCGAACTGAGTTGGATTGACGAAGATGGTCGCCATGACGATATCGCATTGGTCGCTGGCGATCTCCATCAAACTGATATGCCCGGCATGCAAAGCGCCCATGGTCGGAACCAGGCCAACTGTTTTCCCCTCCGCGCGGGCAGAGCGTGAGAACGTGCGGGTTTCGTTAATGCTGATGCTGGTTTTCATTGGTTCCTCATGGTGTTGGCTGAGGGACTTTCGCGTTTTATTCAGAAAACGTCCAGAACACCTGCACGAAATCGAGTTCCCAATGTCACTCACTTTCTGAGTCTGGCGTAACACGTTTCAAGCCCGGATCCGGCCTGTTTAGTGGACTCTGACGAACCCATCCCTGCGTGATTCACGCGCGATTGAAATGAACGAAGCTGGAGAGAATTTATGAAACATCTTGCCACATTGGCTGCATTGACCGTCGCTATTCTCGGTTCAGAGTGCCAGGTCGCTTGTGCTCAGGGGGCCGATGACATCGCTGCGGAATGCGTGAAAGTTGTTCGCACAACCGTGGCTCGGGTCAACAACGCACTTGGTGACGACGTCCAACGATGTGTCGCGGCGATCGAAGGACACAAGGCAAACGGTGATATGGCAAAGGCACGACGTGTTGCTCGTCGTTGCATCAAGCGAATTAATCGGACAACCCGAGCCGGTCACAATAGTGTTCGAGAAGTCTGCGAACGCTGTATCAACGCGTTAATGGATCTCGGAGAATTGGAACTCGCGGGTCGCCTGCGGAATGTCTGTGCGGACGCACTTGAAAGAATTGAAGACTCTGGAGAACGTGCAAGGGCTGCGATTCGAAATGCGTTAAACTGATTTCCCAGCTTGTTCGCGTCGAACGCAGAACTTCCTGCGTTCGACGCTTTGCCGAAAGATACTTTTGCCCAAACCCCGGCGATCAAAATCGATTTCCGAGGGTCGCTCGCGTTCTCAGCGATCGACAACGCCATCGCCGCGCGCTGTGGGCCAGTCTGGGGCGAACGATACGGACATGCGATTGCTGGATCGGCTTGTTCAGAACGACGCTGCTGCGTGGCGAGAGTTTGTCACCAACTATCAACGGCTCGTCTTCTCGCGTGTTCGCCGTGTGCTGGTTCAGTTTGGGCGAGGCGACGATCACTCGTTGGCCGAAGATCTCTGCGCTGATGTCTTTGCGATGCTGCTGGCCAACGACTGCGCACAGCTTCGGAAGTTCGAGGGACGCAGCAAACTCTCAACGTGGCTGGACGTCGTCGTAAGGCGAATTTCCATTCGCAAGCTGACCCAGCTGACTGCGAGAGTTGGGAAATTCTCAGAACCGAGTCATCTGGAAACCGTGGTTGGAGCCACTGGTGAAGATCGGCTTGCTGGCGAAAATCGTCAACAGCTTGCTACTGCGCTCCAGCAACTCTCGGAAGCAGATCAGCAAGTGCTGCACCTGTTCTACTTTGATCAGCGTAGCTACGCTCAAATCGCCGCGTCGTTGAACCTTTCCACCACCTCTGTCGGGCCAAAACTCAAGCGTGCTCAGCAACGGTTGCGTAAGATTCTAAGTGCAGGCAATGAAGGGGCCACTGACTGACCAATGACTACTCCGCGCAGTGATTTACGACTTCTGCTTCAACTGATGGACGGTTCCATTCCATCAGCTGATCGTGAAGCCGTGCGCGCTCGGATGGCAGACGACAAGGTCCTGAGAACGCGTTGGCAACAGCTGAACTCAGTGCAGCAACCAACAAATGGCTCGTCGCAGACCGAGGATGAATTCAAGCCCGACGACGTTGCCGCATTCCTTGATGGAATGTTGTCGCCTCAGGAAGAAACCGCGTTCGAAACGCGTTGCTGGAATTCACCGGCTGTGCTTTTCGAGTTGCTAAGTCTGTCTGGAACGGGAGGTGAGGTCGACGTTAGTCCGGAGTTGTCGAACCGGCTGCTGAAGATGGTTCCGGCTGCTGCATCAGCTGAAGAATCCGTAGAAGAAACTCTCATTGACCTACACACAGAACCAAGGGAATCGCGAGTCTCGCGGCGAGGAACCGGGGTTTCCGCCGCAGCGTTGATCGCAAGTGCAGTTGTGGTTCTCTTGCTGGCATCAACACTGTGGATTGTGATGCGCGATTCGCAGCCGAAGCAGATCGTCAAAGACGAAAAGCAACCGACCGTTCAGGAGTCGCCCGAGACTCGTTTTGTCGAAACGCCCACGCCAGAAGATGAAGACCTGCCGAAGGACCAACCGAATCCTGAGTTGGTTCCAGAATCTGACCCACCAATCAACAAGCCAGGTTCGATGGTTGTTGAGACTCCGATCGAACCAAGAACGAATCCACAACCGAAAGATCTTCCGAACACACCGGATCCTGCACCCGCGATTCCTAAGTCTACGTCTCCCAAGGTCGCCTCTGCGCTTTGGGAAACGCGTGGAGTTGTCGCTGTCCGAGCGTCTGTGCGCGAACCGTGGCATGGGCTGAATGCGATTGATCGACCGGCTGACGCAGAGTTCCTGACACTCGTCACTTCCCGAGCTGTGACGAAAGGGCCGGCGGGTGTTGAGTTTGTGATCTCGCAGGAATCGGAAGTTGCTGGGCTGACTTGGGGAGAAGTCGCTGAAGTGCAGGTGAAGCGTGGAAGTGCCGCGTTCCGAATGTTGAAGAAGGACGATACGGTTCGATTCGTATTGGGTGAAAAGGTTTGGGAAGCTTCAGCGACAGTCGATGACACATCGGTAGCCGTCAGCCTGAGCGGCTTGGAACCGCGCCTGATTGTTTGGGCTGGGAAAGCGGATGTCGGCAAAGTGCGGATTGCTCGTCAGAGCGGAATCGTCTTTAGCAAGCCGAGAGAGGTCGCCAAACTCTCCAGCGAAGAAGCAAAGGGCTACGGCTGGGTCGATGCCTGGTCGCAATCTCAATTCAACGACACTTCTTTAGCCCGCCTGATGAATAGCAAGAACCTACGCACAGACATTCTGGCGATGGGGTCGGGTCGAAAAGTCACGATGATGGTCGCCCCGGAACTTGCCGTTTTTAGGTTGTTGAACTCAAAGGCTCCCGCCGAGCGGCAGGCGGCTCTTTGGTGGCTAATGAACAATCCGGACCTTGGCCCCGGTAGTGTCGGGCGGCTTGCCTGGACTGACATCGAACAGTCGGTCGGTAACGCAACAGTGACCGGTTACATGAAGTCGTGGCTCGACAAGCTTCGCACTGGCCGACCGATTCAGTTGGCCGAGGCTCAGCAAATGGTTCGAGCCCTCGGCATAACGCCTCGCGCGGTTCAGTTTGTGGCGATCGCATGTCTGCAGCACTACACCGGCGTAACTCGCGGCTTCGATCCGAACGCGGGGAACGCCGCCCGTCGAGCAGCGATTAACCGTTGGGCGACTTGGCTACGATCTCAGTAAGTCGACTCTCTGAGTTCTTGAATCGGCACAAGACATTCATGTTCTTAGTGGCCATCAAACCAAGAGCCATCGCTCTACTCTGGGTTCCCCGCAACCGGAACAGCATCAAATCGAAACGGAACTCTCACAGACTTAAGCGCAGTTGGTGCTTCGTAGATGAATACACATTCGTTGAGGTTTGCTGGCACGCCTTTGAATTGATACGTCAAGCGGACGCCGCCGCCCGCCTGGCCATCGGTTCTAAGTGGTCCGCTGAAATCGAACCGTTTGCCGTTCGGTGATCGAAGCCATGCTTCGTTGTGAAACTGCCAGGTTCGATAAGAATCAAACGCGCCGATGCTGCGTTTCCAATTGACGGTCATCGTGAGTGAGAGATTGCCGCGTTCGTTGTCGAGTTCGACATCGTTGATCATCAGATCCACGCCCGTACGACTTTGTCGACGTCGTTTGGCTGTCGCAAGGTTTTCAAACTCAAACGTTTCGTATCCGGCAGCCATCAGAACTTCGAAATCGCCATCGATCTTCAGTGTCTTGTGGGATTGATTCGCCGGAACAATGACATCGTGCTTCCACGAGACTTCTTCACCGCGTCCGCCGATGGGAAGTTCCAAAGTGCGGTCCGGGGAGAATCCCGTTAGAACCAAACCGCTGCCGGACTTCACCGTGGTGCGTGTTCCAGCAGCCGTTAGAAACAAGCCCCGCAATCGAGGTTCAGTGGTGAAAGACAGCGGGATCCTCAGTAGCGAAACATCCGACCGGCCAATCATCTGTTTCCGTTCAAGTTGACGGAGGCGAACAAGGTTGGAACCGGCAATCGATCTCTGCTTGCCTTCCGACTGCGGTTCGAAATGCACCTTACCATCGGCCATGGAAATGCCACACGACAGTTGTTCGGAGAGCTGTGATATCGCATCCCAAAAGAGTGTCTTTCGAAAGCGAACGGCAATCGATTGGCCACGGACATTCGAACTAAGTCTGGCAACCGAAACCGGATTGCCGGTGAGCTTCGTGAGTTGTGCGGCAACCTGATCGACAGTCAGTGTTCCGTCCAATGTCACTCTTGATGGATCCAAAGACCGCACCGAGCGCTGGTTGCGCAGGCGTTCTCGAACCTGTTCCAGTTCCAATCGCAACTGCACGGATGCGTTGTCCGGCTCAATCAGAAACGGCAGTGCGCGGGGGCCAATTTCCATCAGTGATTCTCTTGCTGCTTTGCGGACAGCGAATCGGTTGGCGTCCAGTTGTTGGACCAGCGATCGAATTTCCGTTCGCAAGTCGGCTGGTTGAGGCTGCTGATTGCTCGGTAAAACCGACAGGATCGCTACGAGCGCAATGGGCCATGTCATGGGCTGCTTGATCCTGTTGTGGGAAGTCGGGGACTGCCGGAGTGCGAGATAGGTTTGAACACCTGCTGCATTCTACCGATCGAACCCCTCTCTATACGGAAGAAAGTCACATGTTGCGAGCGATAGCTGCGCTGACGTTGATGCTGTGTGTGTCTCACGTCGAAGCAAAAGTGAAGCCGCTTGTCGAAGTCGGCGACGGCAAAGGCAAGACGTATCAAGGCCGCGTTGAATCGTTAGACAAGAGAACCGTCACGATGATGCGTCGCGATGGTAGCTTGTTTCAATTGCGCCGCAGTGGAATTAAGACGTTCAAGCAGATCGCCGCGAAGTTCAAGCCGCTTAGCAAAAACGAAATGGTTGCGAAGCTCCGCGAAGAACTCGGTAAGGGCTTCGTCGTCCAAACGACGCAGCACTATATTGTGTGCACTCCAAAGGGTTCAAAGAAGAATTACGCTGGTGTGTTCGAGAACGTTTACAAAGCGTTCCATTACCAATTTCGTAGACGCCAGTTTCACTTGCAGAAGAACGAGTTTCCTCTGGTTGCGATCGTATTTCCTGGATTCCAGGACTTCGCGAAATACGCCGCCAAAGATGGTGTCCGCGCGTCGCCTGGCTTGTTGGGCTACTACCACCGAATGTCGAATCGTGTGGCCGTCTACGAATCGTCGCGCAGAGCAACATTGGATCGGCCACTGAGAACCGGACAGCTTCAACGGCCGCTTGAAGCAGACGATAACGTTTACCGAGACACCGGTTCCGGCGCGGATCTTGAATCGACGATCACGCACGAAACCATTCACCAGGTCAGTTTCAATACAGGAATTCATCCACGGCTGGGACATGCTCCGCGATGGATTATTGAAGGGCTGGCCATGACCTTCGAGTCGCCTGGTTTTCTTGCCACATCCGGGAACGCTCGCGGCAGTTCGCGATTAAACCGCGATCGTCTCGTTTGGTTCAAAGGCTACAGCCAAACAAATCGCCCGCGCAAGTCGTTGAAGGCGTTTGTTGAATCGGGGCGAATGTTCCAGACGGCGGCTCTCGACGCGTATTCACAAAGTTGGGCGCTAACGTTCTTCTTCATGGATCAGCCAGCCAGGGCTTACAAATTTGGCCGCTACATTCGCGCTATGAATCAACGCGAGTTGACCGCTGGTTACACGGCAAAGGATCGTCTCGCCGATTTTGAAAACGCGTTTGGTGATGTGGAGCGCGTTGAAACCGACTTTCTTCGGTTCATGCGTGATCTCGACCCGAACGCCGTCGCGTCACGCTGAAACGACATCTGCTTTTCTGATCTGTGATGAGGCGACATCGGTTGATGTCCCGTAACTGAACTGCGGACAGCTGTGGTGGCATGGAGTGTTGCGATGAATTTGGATCCACGACTATTCGTCTTCGCCGGAATTCTTGTGGCGGCCGTTGTGGTTCAGGCTCTATTGCCATCCGCGCCGGCACTGCAGCCGAATCCTCGAACAACAGGCTGGCACACATCGCGCGTGGTTGGGTCGCCTGAACCGCCGCCGCCCTATTCGGTACAGCTTGCGTTTCCAAACCTTCGGTTCGAAACACCAATCGAAGTGTTGTACGACAATCCTTCTGATACCTACGTCGTCGCTCAGCAAGACGGCAAGGTTCTCGCATTTGCAAACCAGCGCGAAATAGAACAGTCTTGGCTTTTGCTGGACGTGAAGGCAGAAGAAGACTGGCTAGAGAATCTCTGGGGTGTCGCACTGCATCCTCGGTTAGAACAAATGCCGTACCTCTATGCGTACTACGGCGGGGGCGAAAAACTGAGGCTCTCACGGTTCCGCATTAATCTCAATGGAGATCGACCGGCGACTCAGGACGAACAGGTTCTTCTGGAATTCACTACGTATGGCCATATGGGCGGAGCGCTGATTTTCGGCCCTGACGAGTACTTGTATCTGGGTATCGGAGACGGGACCGGTGCGAGCGATGGGTTTCGAACCGGTCAGGACATTAGCGACCTATATGCATCTGTCGTTCGGCTCGATGTGAACAATACCGGAAGCAAGCCGTATTCAATTCCACCAGACAATCCGTTCCTCAATCACCCCGACGCGCAGCCTGAAGTTTGGGCTTACGGAGTGCGGCAGGTTTGGAAGATGTCCTACGATTCTGAGAGCGGGCACATTTATGGTGGCGACGTCGGCCAGGATTTGTGGGAGGCGCTGTATCGATTTGAAGCGGGTGGGAACTATGGATGGAGCGTGAACGAAAGTGGTCACCCATTTCAAACAAATCGAAAGCGTGGTCCGACGCCGATTCTTTCGCCATTGGTGTCGCATCCACATTACGAAATGCGAAGTATCACCGCAGGGCATGTCTATCGTGGAACGCGACTGCCTGAATTGAACGCTCGCTTCATTTACGGTGGCTACGATTCGGGAACCATCTGGGGTGTCGATACTGAACCCGGTTCTGCCCCGCAGCTGCTAGCCGACACCTCACTGCGCATCTCGTGTTTTGGGCGCAACGATCGATCTGGTGAGGTGCTGGCGGTTGATCATGCCAGCGGGCGTCTTTTTGAGATTGTTCCCAATACGAAACAAACGAATCCGGCTGACTTTCCGCATCTGCTAAGCGAGACCGGCCTGTTTGAATCGGTGAAGGATCAGGTTCCGGCAGACGGTGTGATTTCCATCGATGTGAACTCTCCACTTTGGTCCGATGGAGCAGTCAAGAAACGTTTCATGGCAATACCCGGCGACAAACAGATTGACTTCGAGAAGATCACCTATCTCGCTCTGGATGAGCCCGGCTGGCGAGGTTGGCAGTTTCCTGACGGAACCGTTCTGGTGAAGACGTTCTATTTGGATGTGCAAACGGACGATGGTATCCAACG
>JBGCDN010000429.1:0-3927 GCA_045105495.1 Planctomycetaceae bacterium | reverse complement strand
GTACATCAAGAACGTCAAATCAGCGCCCGAAGGCTGCGTTACCGACGAGTAGCCGCTTACCTTGCTCATCGCACGTCGCGCTCAGTTAGGCAGAACGCTTGAAGCGATATCCGACGCTGCGGACGGTTTCGATGAGATTCGACTGATCGCCCATCTTCTTGCGAAGTGATCGGACATGGACATCGATGGTGCGGTCGAGTGCGTTCGCGTCTCGTCCCCGGCTGGTGTCGAGTAGTTCGTGTCGACTGAAAACACGACCCGGTTGCGAAACCAGCGTCCACAAGATCAGGAACTCTGTCGGAGTCAGGTCCAGATCGACGTCATCAAGAGTCACTCGTCTTTGCAAGTTGTCTAACGTGACTGGGCCGGCCGAGACAACGTCGCTTCGAGTCTTCCTGCCTCCATTCCGCCGTAGCAGCGCGCGAATTCGATGAATGAGGGGCTTCATCTTGAATGGCTTGGTGACGTAATCGTCGGCTCCCATATTGAAGCCAATGATCTCGTCTGACTCTTCACTGCGAGCGGTCAGCATCAAAATTTTGATGTGCTCCGTTGCGGCGTTATCACGCAACTTTCGACAAACCTGGTAGCCATCCATGCCTGGCATCATCAGGTCAAGTAAAACGAGATCAGGGATAATTGCCTTGGCTTTCTCGATTCCTGAAGCCCCGTCGTCGGCAGCGAAAACCTCGAACCCCTCTTTCTCGAGGTTGTAAACCAGAGTATCGATGACACCTTCTTCATCTTCGATGACAAGAATTGTCTGTCTGGACATATGCAGAGAAACCCAAGGCCCATGGCCCGCAAACGAATTAACAGCTGAACGGATTCGACGCGTTGATTCGAACCAACACCACCCCAAACGCGCGAGAAGTTTGTGATGTGAAAGTTAAGACAATATTAAGATGCCTCATTTACCTGCGACCGAAGTTTCCGCCGCATGACTTTGTTGGACGCAGTCCGCGGCAGCGATTCAATAAGCCGAACGTCGGCGATCCGAAACAAAGGATTCAGGCCGGTTTTCAAAGCTGAGCTCATCGTTGCTTTGATCGTCTCACGGTGACAATCCGGCTCTGCAACCACGAATACGATCAACTGCGACGGACCGCCACCGGGCGTGGGAACAGCGACAGCAGCGGTCTCGCGAACTCCCTCCGTCAAATTCAGAATACGTTCAATTTCTGCGGAGCTTACTTTAATCCCGCCGAGGTTCATGGTGTCGTCTGAACGGCCACCGGCTCGGTAGTAGCCACCAGGTAGACGTTCAAAATAATCGCCATGTCGCCTGAGAACGCGACCAGACGAATCTGACGGGACACCCGCATAGTAGGTCTCGTGATGATCTCGATTCAGGAGTTCAGTCGAGAGCCCCATCGACGGTGGCACGATGAACAG
This sequence comes from Planctomycetaceae bacterium, assembly GCA_045105495.1. Lineage (GTDB taxonomy): Bacteria > Planctomycetota > Planctomycetia > Planctomycetales > Planctomycetaceae > CAYNWT01. The sequence goes on along the minus strand of JBGCDN010000429.1, from coordinate 2,532 downwards.
CTCGCCTTCGTCCGTTTCGTCTCCATTCTCGTCCAGTACGACGAACTCACTACCAAGTGCTGCGGTAGAGAAGCAGCCGGCAGCGTTTGGCTGCACAACAGTGCTGCATGCGTACCCGCCGCCAATTTCCGTTCCACCGCAGTATTCGATGACGGGACGATACTCGGCCAACCACGACAGGTAGAACATGTCGTCCGGATTGGAAGCTTCGCCTGTAGAACTGAAACAGCGAATGGTCGACCAATCGAAGTCTTCCATGCACCCGCTGGCTCGCCACGCTCGGACGATCGTGGGAACGACGCCAAGCATCGTAACTTTGGCGTCCTGCACAAACTGACCGAATCCGGATCCCGTTGGCGCGTCGTGATAAAGGCCAATCGCGGCTCGATTGATGAGTGACGCGAATATCAGCCATGGCCCCATCATCCAGCCGATGTTGGTGGGCCAAACAACAACATCACCCGATCGAATGTCGTGATGCCACATTCCATCTGCCGCGCATTTGATGGGAACCGATTGCGTCCACGGTATCGCTTTGGGCTCGCCGGTCGTCCCCGACGAAAACAGTATGTTGACGTGAGTACCCGCATCCGAACCAACTGGTTCTTCGATTGCTTCCCCGGAAGAAAGAAACTCACTGAACTCAACATCGTCTTCGCGCAGACTGGCATCACCAAGCACAATGGCCGGTGGAGCATCCGCATCGACGACGCGAGAAAACAGATCAATCGTTCGCCCTGCCCGGGCAAATGAACCAACGCAGAAGATTCCCTTCGCATTCGCAATTTCCAGACGCGTCTGTATTTCCGCCGCAGCGAAGCTATCGGCAATAGAAACAGCCACACAGCCTGCAGCAATGATCCCCAGGTAGATCGCGATCGACTCGGGGGTCATCGGCATCACGATCGCGATCGCATCGCCCGCTTTGAACCCACGCGCGTGCAACGCACCAGCGATCTGAAGCGTTTGCTCTCGTAACTCTGCGACGGTGATCGTCTTGAGCGTTCCATCAGGCTGATTGGCGACAATCGCTGCTGCGTTCGGTTCGCCTTGGAAGCAACTGTCGACGATATTGAACCGTGCCCCCGGCAACCATTTGGGCGATTCCACTCCGTCCGCCAGATCGACAATCGTGTCAGGTGGCGTTTCGAACGCAAGACCCAACCGATCAACGGTGGCCTGCCAAAACTGTTCGCGCTGCTTAATCGACCATTGATACATCGCGGCGTAATCAGCAATGTCTGATCTGCTGGCAATGAAATCGGCGATATTCGATTCCGATTTCTCCGGCGGGAACCACATGGGCTTCACCGCATCATCTGCGAACGCTGCAGCCCATGCCTGATGATGCTCGTCAAAGGGCGCGTTATTCTTCAGTAGTTGAAGGCTCTTTGCTTTCCATTCTACTCCGGCAGACATACTCACGCCCCCTTTCGGTTCTCATTCACCTCACGTGCTCCAAGATCGAAAGCGTCATTGGTGCGAACGTAGCCAGCGTTGCCCATGCGGCCGATTGTGTCGAGTTTCTCGGCGTCAGCCCACCCTTCGGCATCCAGAACATCGTCGTCGATCTGAATTGCTACGATCCGACCAATCACAACATTGGATGCTCCTGGACCGGTTCCCAAATGCAGCGACTGCATCAATTCGCATTCAATGCTGGCTCTGGCCTCTTTCACACGCGGTGCTTTGATTCGGGAGGATGGAACTGCAGTCAGGCCCACGATGTCGAATTCGCTGGTTTCAAAATCAATGTCCGCAGACGATTCATGCATCTGCTGCGCCAGTTCGAACGAGACCGTATTCACAACGAACTCGCCCGTTGCTTCGATATTCCGCAGAGTATCTTTCGGAGAACCATCACGCTTATTCGCGGGGCAAAACAGCAGACTCGGTGGGCGAGAACCGACACCGCTAAAGAAGCTGTACGGAGCCAGATTGGGAATGCCGCTGGATGACTGTGTCGAAACCCACGCGATCGGTCGTGGCGTAATAATGTTGATCAGGTGACGATAGATGTCACGCGGTCTAATTTCTTCAGCGTCGATGATCATGCTGCTATCCGAGTTCGAGAACAAAGCGACAGAACCAACTTCACTCTCAGGATTCTTCATTCGCGCCAGCTTGAATTGGCAAGACGGTCCTGTAGCTTAGTCAGACACGTTTCGGTCCGGTACCACACTGATCTGTTGAGTGAACCCTATGCGATTTCTTTTTGGCTTAATCACGCTTGTTCTGGCACTTCCCACGCAGGCTGCCGAAACGCCCCTTATGTACACGATTCGCTTCCCCGAGGCTGCGAACCACTACGCTCACATTGATCTCAAGGTAACGGACGTCTCCAAGTCTGAGATCGAATTCATGATGCCGGTGTGGACTCCCGGCTCTTACCTGGTTCGCGAGTTTGGTCGGCACATTGATCAGATCTCGGCGAAGGATGGGGCCGGCAAGGTTCTGGAAATCAAGAAGACTCGCAAGAACCGATGGACCGTTTCAACCAACGGGGCAGACACGGTAGTTGTGAGCTATCGG
>JBGCDN010000428.1:0-3804 GCA_045105495.1 Planctomycetaceae bacterium | reverse complement strand
TCGACACCTGCTGACCTGAATATACCTGGTGGACTCGACTTTCGAGCAAGCCCCGACCTGTCCAGCGATGGATTAACTCTGTTCTTCAGCCAGACAGCAAACTTGAAATCGCCGACGAATTTGTGGTTCACCTCCCGAAAGCAACCTGGAGCCAAGTGGTCGGCCGCTCAGAAACTGTCACCAATGGTCAACTCAATCGCCAATGATGAAGATCCCAGTCTTTCGCCCGATGGACTCAGCCTACTGTTTACGTCGAATCGCGATGGGGGCCAGGGCGGTCGAGACCTCTGGGTGGCAACTCGAGACAACCTGGCTTCCAAATGGAATCAACCGATGAATCTCGGGGCAAAGGTGAACTCGCAGGATGTCGATGCCGGAGGCACGTTTGTCGGCGACAATCTGATTCTGTTTTCGTCCAGCCGAGGTGCAAACTTCGATATCTGGATGACGTCAAGAACAGAACCCGCTGGCGAATGGTCACAGGCGGTCCGCATCGAGGGACCGATCAACTCGGAATGGAACGAGAAGTCGCCGTCGTTCAGCAACGGATCACTGACCTTTATTTCCGATCGCCCGCAAGGCCGTTTGTGGAATTCGAAACGCACGCCGTTTTCAAAGAACTGACCGACTATCGCACCCAACCCTTTTCGAGCCATTCGGCCTTCTTTGCTTTCAGTTGCTTGATGTAGTCCTCGTTGCCGTCATAAGTCATTCGCGAAAACATCCAGCTGATGTCTCGCCACAGCACCGGAACGATTCCGCCTTCGGAATCTCGCGTCGGAATCAGAATCGTCGTCGCGCCCCGTGTCTCAAACGCAGTTTTGCGAACTCGCATGATTACCGGCTGTCCGTCTACAGAAATGGGCTCACATTTCCACCGAGTGCGACCGGCGTGTTCAATCAGGACCATCGTTTCGGCGGGCAATTCATAGTTGAGGTTGACTGACCGACTCAACGTTGCGGACTGCCGCAATCGATCGTAGGCCGCGTGCAACGCCTTCGCTTCACCAGGCAGGTTTCCGTTGTCCGTTAGTCGAGCAGACTTCCAGCGCCCCGTGGGACCGTCCAGATACTCTGCGTCCGACGTCAGCGCTGACTTGACCTCCTGCTTCAGCCCAAATTTCCCTTCGCCCTGCGAATTGTCGAACATGAAAACCTGATGCTCCCATTCATCGTGGTCCATCTTCGGCGGAGACGAAGGAGCGGGTTGATCGGTAATGATCAGCGGGCGGTTTTCCGTTTTGGCGGACAGCCCGTTGTCCGAACGGCCGGACAGGAACAAACACTCATTGAAAAACAGTTTTTCGCCTGTGGAACATTCCACCGTGAACGGGCCGATGACATACAGGTGCTGGTAGTAGGCCAGGTTTATCTTGATCTGATCAGGAACGCCGATCGATTCGGTCGTCACAGTGACCGTGTGATCGCCAACACTGAAGTCACGCCAGTCATTGAGGTTCTTTCCGACCTCCCGATGTTCAGGTCGCCCGGCTCCACGAATAAGATAAACCGCCATGAAGTTGTACGGCAGTTCCAAGGTTTCCTTAACGGTGTAGTGAATTTTGTAGGTCACAATTTCCGCGCTGGCGGGACTGCAAGTCAGGCAAAACAGAGTCATCGCAATGAAGCGTCGGTAAGGGATATGGCTGTCTTTTCGTTGCATGATGACAAGGTTTCTAAGAGTAGAACGCATAGCAAGCCCTTCTTAAAAAGCGTAGGCTGAAGTCAGTGTAGAGACCGGAGACATAGGTAACAGGTGTCCGGCTTCAGCTGGTGGGCGATGCCCACCCTACTACGACTATTCGCTCACCTTACATCTAAGTTGAGTCAAATGGACCTAACCGGACGCAGTGGTCAGGCCCAATACTGTTCGGCCGGCCGATTGCATTAGATTTTGATTAGTTGCAAACACGCGTTGATTGGCGTCTGGTTGGTCAGGTTTGCAATGTAGATTGTCAATCTGCAAGCATGCTGGGGCGATGACCGAGAGGAGACTTGGTATGCCTCGTGCTAAGCGTGAAGAGATTCGCGATTGTGATATCACTGGGCTGAAGTACTTTGCTCAGCTCAGGATTGCTCGAAGAACTGCATACGGTTGGCTGTGATCGCGAGAAGGCTAAGAATTGCACGCCGCATATGGATCAGTACTGCAGGGTGAAGAGTTCATGCGCCCGCGCGTCGCTTGGGTCACTTTCTGATCGGTCGCTGTATGGGAAACCCGCTAGAAACCGCCACATAATCCGCGTGCCGAACAAGACGCTCTTTGATGAACCGCTTCCCTCCAGAACTTCTCGCTAGCTACCCGGCTCTCCGCCACGTGAAATCCACACCAGCTCAGGCGTCGGGAGGGTACAGCGGAGCAGGGGTGTGGATGGTCACTGCTGAAGAGAACCGATTTGCATTACGTCGGTGGCCTCGATCGGGGCTATCGAAAGATCGAATTCTAGGACTGCATCGGCTGCTGCGTCACATTGCAGCGACTCACGCCAATCTTGTTTCCGTTCCCGTACCAGCGAAGGACGGATCAACGCTGTTGCCGATCGATGGTTCTCTTTGGCAATTGGAACCATGGCTCCCCGGTGTTGCCAGTTTTTGGACGCAGCCGAGCGACCAGAAACTCACGAACGCCATGCAGGCTCTCGCACACTGGCATGCAGCTGCGAATCGATTTGAAGCCAAGAGTCACGAGGCACAGTGGTTCGGTTCCAGACGGATGGAGACATCCCCGGCAATTCAGGAACGGCTTCGAATTGTAGATCGATGGCTCCCCGATGAATTGGCCGAAGTCCGGCAACTTGTGATTCGTAATTCTGAGTTTGATCGATTGGCGGTCAGACTTTGTTCCATGTGCCAAATCGCGCTGCCTACAATTCGCGACGAACTGACCAGCGCCTTGAATATCAAAGTCAATTTGCAGCCATGTCTTCGAGACGTTTGGCACGATCACGTTTTGTTTGAGAACGACGCCGTCACGGGGATCATCGATCCCAGTGCTTGTCGAACCGAAACGATCGCAACAGACATCGCGAGACTACTTGGTAGCCTGGCGGAAGACGATGAAGGAATGTGGCAAGCGGGACTCGCCGCCTACGATAGCTACCACCCGCTCTCCGATGACACGTTTCGGCTTGTTCGAATTCTCGACCGATCCACAGTCGTACTCAGCCCACTCACTTGGCTAAGGCGACGCTACATTTTGAAGACAAGCTTTGATGAAGAAGCCGTCCTTACTCGTTTGCAACGCTTGACGAAGCGGCTTATGGCGTTTCGTCAGTGACAAGCTCTGTCGTCACATTCCGTTTCTTGAGTTCGTTCAATACGCTGCGTTCACCCAGCATGTGAAACGTTCCGACGGCAAAGAAGTGCTTCCGGTTTGGGAACGCTCGCACGAGCTCCTCGATCTCTCGGGCGATGCCAACATTGCGGTTGTAGACGAGCCCATCCAGGAACTTTGTTCGCAACGGCTCTGGCAGTGATTTCGAATCGTCCAGCAGAAACTGATGGAACGCTTTGCCATCGCCCCGCAGGTAAAACTCAATGGACTGCATCAGCATGTCCGTCTTGCCAGCATCAGCTTTGTCCATGGAATCGAGCGTTGATCGGACGAAAGTGATCTGTTCCTCCTTCGAAAGTTTGAACACATCTCTAAGCTGCGTTCCAGGATTTTCCAGGCCACCAACGCGCTTCCCCGTCTGCATTGCTCGAACGTAGAGCTGCTGATCGAGCCCCGGACTTTGGAATCGTGTTGCCGCTTCCAACTGCGGGAGAACCATGGGCCAGACAATGGGTTTGGCTCGAAATTGA
>JBGCDN010000427.1:0-2519 GCA_045105495.1 Planctomycetaceae bacterium | reverse complement strand
TTTGCATTGGGTTCATCCAGTGGGCTCGGTAATCCACCTTATTGTGGTGATAAGAAGTGCGGCTTAGTTCCCGGTTCAAACTTCGCCGGGCAAGGTCTCGTTTTGTTCAGACGAATTCGATAGCCCCTAACGCCAAACCTTTGCGCGGTCAGAGTCCTTTCGGAAACACCATCCCAACTTCGTTGCTGCGCCCCGGATGCGACGAATGGTTGCTGGTTGAACGCTCTTCCTTTGTTGGATACGGTCGGCCGTCTTGATTATATCCCAATCTGGCTGAAACGAGCAAAATGTCCGTCGGACTTCACGTTAATTCGCAGGAAGAGTTTACGAATTACTTCGCCGTGGCTTGTCAGTTTGCTCGCGTCTTTGGCGGGACACTTATTGTCTTTGTGAGTTCGAAAGAAGATGGGCTCCTGGCGAAGCACATCCGAGCCAAAATTAAGTCTCGCGATGAAGACGCGGGGAACAAGAATCCTCGAGTTCGATTAAAACCGCTGGGTGAAGAAGCCTGGGAAGCACAACTGCTGAAGGAAGCTTTTTCGCTTAACAAGCTACTGATTCCGTATGCTGCTGAACGCAATGCAGAGTTGGCAAAGCTGGCCGATAGTGCTGCGTGTACGACGATTCGTATTATGGCCGACGAACGAAATCGTTCGTGGGATCGCGTGAGCGTTCAGCGAGACGGCTACCGTCACGGTTCGGCTCGACGAGCGGCGCAGCAAATCTCCGAAGTGCTTGATGCTTGCGAACTTCGACTGCAGCCGTTCGAAAAGACCTACCAGGAGAATGAACTGGTTCTGGTAGGAACTCCATACAACCGACAGCGAGAAGAAGACGACGTTGCAGAAGCGATTCGCATTCGAAGTGAGTCCGAGAATCCGCCTGCAGTGGGCATCGTTCTAACGGGGCACTCGGTTTCTCGCCGTGCCTACGCAGCATTTGAAAACCTTGTGCAGCGCACGATTCCGCAGATGGAACGCGAACGCCGTATCCAGCTGACAAACGATCTTCATGTGTTTGTCACACGTGAAGACAAAGATAAGGATTCCGGTTCTCGCCACACACTTAAAGAAGAACGGTTTGACTTCGTATCAATGATTGGCGCCTCAGCCGCGTTGGCGTCGCTGGGTTTGGTTCAGGATTCTGCAGCTGTAATCATTGGTGCGATGCTGGTTGCTCCGCTGATGTCGCCGATCCTTGCTGGCAGCTTGGCTGTAGTGCATTCGCATTCGGTCCTGTTTAAGCGGTCGTGGCAGATGATCTCGGTTGGATTTCTGTTCGCTTTTCTTGTCAGCTTCTGCGTCGGTTTGCTGTATGCGTTCGTCGCTGATGTGAACATCTCCCGTGAGATGGCTTCTCGATGTCGTCCCGGGATTATGGACTTCGTGATTGGTTTCGCGGGAGGTGGAGCAGCAGCTTACGCGAGAACCAGAAGTCAGCTTTCGTCCGCACTTGCCGGGGCAGCAATCGCAGCGGCTCTGGTTCCACCAATCGCAACCAGCGCGATCAACTGTGCGTTTCTGGTAACAGTTGGTTTGAAGCCAAGCGACGGCGTGGTCATGCCTCCGCATCCGCTGATTGGGCCGCTGCTGCTTTTTGGAATGAACGTCCTAAGCATCATGGTCGCCGCTTCAATCAGTTTGTGGGCGGCAGGCGCTCGATCGTATACATCCAACAAAAGTGAGAAGTGGTGGCAGTGGGGCATTATCACTTTACTGGTCTTGCTCGCGGTCATCAGCGCTGCTGTTGCCTACAAGATTGACGTTGAATCAGCGCGGGCTGATCCAGCGGGTGCGGTTCTTGGAGAGCGAATCAGCCCACACTCAATGTGGGCCGGGTAACGGTTCAGTTTGAGGATTGTCCGGGTTAGGTTGTTTTTACACTGTTGAGCAGGGCGGATTGCGTGAGTTTGTTTTTGCAACACCGGTTTCCCGTTCACATAGTTGAACACGGTAAGCGAATCTTCTCGCCATCTATCTCAAATTCTGGGTTCCGGCACTGAGCGTTGCTGAGTCTCTGAATCCACTTCGGTTGGATGGTCTATCTTCACCGGACTCCGGGCCATGCTGCGCAATTTTCTTCCGAAACTGTTTGCTATCACGTCAATTTTGGTCGGCCACATTGGGCATCTCGCGGCCGACACGTTCGTCCCCGACTGGACTGACATTGACGTCACAGACGAGCTGCAACAGGCAATCTACGATTCGCCTTTGTCAGGTCGAACAATAGTCCTGCAGCCTCGCTTAGAACCCTATGTTATTAGCAACACAATCGCTGTGCCTTTTGATCGGGTCTCGATCGTGGGCGTTACGGATGATGATGGCGATCCAGATACCGTTGATCCGCCCCTAACGACACTCATGGCTTCCGAAGTGTGGGAAGGCGATAAAACTCTAATGATTGCGTTCCTGGGCGGTCGTCGAAATTCGATCGAAGATCTGATGATCAGCGGAAACGCCGAACTGCAGGATCCTCCCGGCGGACAGTACGGAGTCTTGCTGGCAGGCACCCGACGCGGG
>JBGCDN010000426.1:0-7105 GCA_045105495.1 Planctomycetaceae bacterium | reverse complement strand
GTCTACTTCTCCACCGTGTTCGCTTCAACGAATCGCTGCACAACATCTGCTGGGACCATCAGTACCGCCTCCCGTCCCGCGCGGGCGATGTTGATGCCGGCAAACTTTCCATCCAGTGTCATGACCGGGCCAACGCAATCGCGAGCAGAGAGACTGGCATCGTGTTGAACGACTAATGGGAACCCGGTTCTGCGTAGGTTCGATACTCCACCGGCTCCGCTTAGGAATGTGGTTTCGTTGAACCGCTGGCTGGCAGGGTGTCGAAGCTGAACGAACAAGAGACGCGTTCTTTCCTCGCGTAGTACCGTCAGGCGAAACCGGTCGCCAGCGTTCATCGATTTCAGTAAACGGCCAATGTCCGACGGCTCGTCAAGCTGTTCGCCATCCAGCTTCTCAAGCTTGTCGCCGGCACGAATGCCAGCCGCCGACGCAGCGCTGGTTGGTTGGATGCTGGTGACAACCAAGTTGTCATCGACTTGCAGACCAAGCACCCCGCGCTGCCGGGGAATGGATCGTGGCATTGCCCCAACAACGCCCAACACAGGCTTGTCTGAAATAGAAATCAGGAGTTGGCCAATCTTGGGTTGAACCGGCAAGAAGTGAATCGCATTCGTGAAGGTGCCGTCCGCTTTCAGTAGCGCAAGGTCCGAAGCACGGTCGGTAGCGAGAACCTTCGCAGCGACTTTGGCTTTACGACGACTTGGATAGACAGAGATCTTGTCATCGGTTCGTAGTTCGCTGGCTTTCACAACGATCAGTCCTTGCGTTCCATCGACAATGGTTCCACGGCCGACAAAATGCCGCTCGCAATACACTTCGACTGTCGCTTTGGAGTTCAAGTTGGGGGAAAGCGTCCTGCCTGGAAGCTGCTTGAGAACGGGCCGCGCCGGTTTGCCCTCGATAGTCTCACCCGCGCGAAGTCGGCTGATGGACTTCGCAATCATGGTGGCAGCTGTGTGAAAATTGGCGTTGTTATTTTTCAGGATCTGGCGATGAATACCAATCAGCCGACCCTGCAGATCAAATAATGGTCCACCAGAATCACCGCGAGCAATTCGGCAACTCGATTGCAGCACGTCCGAACCGATCGCTCTCCCCAGCCGAACCAGCGCTGGTCGCTTCGGGTCGAACCCAAACGGATTGCCGACCGCAACAACCGTCTCGAATGTGGTCAGATCGCGAGGTGAGAGTTTGGCGAACTGCATCGATTTAGATCGCGACAGCTTCAACAGTGCCACATCCGCGCGATGGTCGATGCCGTGAACTGTGGCTTCGATGTTCGACCCATCGGTTAGAAATATGACCGCGGGTTGTCCGGTTTTCTGAACGGCATGTGCGGCTGTTAGAACGAAGCCGTCTTCCAAAACGACGCCGCTGGCTGTTGCGGTTCCAACCCGCACACCAACTGTGACAGCACGCATCTGTTGAACACTGTCGAGGATTCGTTGCTCTGCCTGCCACAACTCATCCAGAGAAATCTGTGCGTGGGCGGACGATGCGTTTGTCGCAAATGTGATCAGAACAATCAGAAGGTACCGGTGTTGCATGACACCAGTTTAACCTCTTACCGCGTTCGCGGCTTTGTTCCGGTTCCCGCATCTGCTTAAATTCGCGTTCGTTGGTACGGATAGCAGCTATGAAAATTGCAAGATCGTGTGGGTTTCTGATTGTTCGGGGAGAACCTGTTTCAGAGTTCCTGCTTATGAAACACAAGAAGCGGTGGGATTTGCCAAAGGGGCATGTCGATCCCGGCGAAACCGATATCGAGTGTGCGCTGCGAGAACTGGAAGAAGAAACGGGCATCAGCGTCGATGATATCGAGATCGACGATGACTTCGTTTTCGAACACAAATACAAGGTGAAAGCGGGACGCTACGGTCCGGATTCCGTTAAGAAGACTCTCCTGATTTACCTTGGTTGGCTGACGCAGGATGTGGACATCACGGTGACAGAACATCTGGGCTACGAGTGGTTTCCGTACAAGCCGCCTCATGAAATTCAGGGAAAAACTATCGATCCGTTGCTTGCCGCGGTCGAGGATCATCTTCAGGGAGACTGACGGAAACTTCTGATTTCTGCCTGACTTTCGCGTAGAATCATCGGACACCGCATTCGTCTGACAGCAAGTAAACCACCGGACACGGGTTCATCTCAAAGTCCAACGGGCACCTGATTCATGGCTACAGATACATCGACAACTACGGAAGTTGGCAGCTATTTCATCTCCAACTACCCGCCGTTCTCACTTTGGCAGAACGAGAACGTCCCACAGGCTCTGGATGCGTTCGACGCCGAACCCGACGACCGACCACTGGGGCTCTACATTCACATTCCGTTTTGCCGGAAGCGCTGCAAGTTTTGCTACTTCCGCGTGTACACAAATCAAAACGCGAAGGCGATTGAAGAATACGTTCAGGCTCTTGTTGCCGAAGTGGGCATGTTTGCCGAACGACGTGGCACCGCTGACCGCAAGCTGAAGTTCGTGTACTTCGGTGGAGGAACCCCATCGTACCTCAGCGCCAAACAACTCCGTTCGTTGCGCGAGCGGATGAGCGACTACATTTCGTGGGACGATGCAGAAGAAGTCACGTTCGAATGCGAACCGGGGACCTTGAGTCTCGACAAGGTCAAGACGCTGAAGGACATCGGTGTCACGCGCGTATCACTCGGCGTTGAAAATTTCGACGACAAGATCCTGGAAGAGAACGGTCGAGCTCACCTGTCGCCGGAAGTGCTGAAGGCTTACGGCTGGCTTCAGGATGTCGGGTTCCCACAAATCAACATCGACCTCATTGCCGGGATGGTCGGTGAAACGGACGAGAACTGGGCATCGTGTGTGGAGAAGGCCATTGAGATGGCTCCTGACAACATCACGATTTATCAAATGGAGCTCCCCTTCAACACGGTCTACTCCAAAGAGATGAAAGACCTGCAGATCGTTTCGCCGGTTGCAGACTGGCCTACGAAACGACGTTGGGTCAGCGAGTCCATCGACCGACTTGCCGAAGCCGGCTATCAGCCATGCAGTGGAAACGAATTCATCCGTAATCCGGAATCCGATTCGTTCGTCTATCGAGACAACGTCTGGCGAGGATGCGATTTGCTAGCAGCCGGCGTTTCGTCTTTTGGTCACTTCCAGGGTGTTCATTATCAAAACCTCGACAAGATTGAAGACTACATGGCGTCGGTTAATGAAGGCCGCCTCCCAATCAATCGAGCACTCGCGCCGACGCCGCGGCAGATTTTGATCCGAGAGTTCGTCCTGCAAATGAAAGAAGGACGTGTCTCGCGGTTGCCGTTTCAGAAGAAGTTTGGCGTCGATCTGTTTGAAGAGTTCAAACAACCGCTCGCCAATCAGCAGGCGGCTGGCTACCTGACGCTGGAAGGCGACGACATTGTCCTAACCCGCAAAGGTTTGTTGCAGGCAGACAGTTTGTTGCCCGAGTACTTTGAAGAGGAACACCGGGCCGTCCGCTACACTTAAGCCCCCAAGTTGCCCCGAAAGAGAATTAAGTGAATCCGCTCGACGAACTCAATCGATTAACCAGCATGTTCCCCGATGCCGAGCCACTGCTCGCGCGGGTTGAGCACACGCCGGTCACCGCGACTCCCGAACCATATCGGGAAATGCTTGCACACCACCATCACATGACAATCGAGATGGAGTCGTATCACAAGACGCCCGTCGATGTGGTGGTTCTGGATCAAAAGGATGACGAGGCGCTTTATTGCCGAAAGATTCTTCTTGTTAAGGAAGGGACGGACTTCCCGGTTCAATTCGGGCTGGTCCGATTCGATTTTCAGTACGTCACTGATGCGGTGCGCGAGGAAATTCTTGCGGGGGAGATCCCCCTCGGTCGCGTTCTCATAAATCACAACGTGTTACGAGACATCGACTTAGGTGCGATTCTTCGAATTGAGTCCGGACCTGCACTCGCGAATTTTCTTAAGATGGAAGAAGGCCAAACAACATACGGGCGGCTCGCGACCATCTTCTGCAATAACCAACCTGCCGTGGATCTACTCGAGATTTCACGTCCACTCACCTAGACGTATCCAAATGTGCATTCCGAGGGGCTTGACGGCTGCCTAGAATCCATATCAGTCGCCTTTGGAGAACACCATGATTGATGTGAACCCTGACTACGCTCCAACGCCACAGCCCGAGCTCGATTCGAAATACGATGTCATCGTAATCGGTGGTGGGCCCGCTGGAGCGACTACCGGGACGCTGGTCGCTGAACGCGGCTACAAGACCTTGGTTCTTGATCGATCTCCGTTTCCACGGTTTCACGTTGGCGAATCGTTGATTCCCGAAACCTACTGGTCGCTGAAGCGGCTTGGTCTGGTTGAGCAACTGCGAGAATCTGCGTTCCCGAAGAAGTTCAGCGTGCAGTTTGTCAGCGACGGCCACAAAGTGTCCGCACCGTTTTACTTCCATGACCACAAAGACTGTGAGAGTTCGCAGTCGTGGCAAGTTGTTCGCGGCGAGTTCGACAAGATGCTGCTCGACAATGCAGCCGCCAAAGGTGCAACCACTCACACCAACGCCCAAGTAACCGAGGTCCTGTTCGATGGCGATACAGCGGTTGGTGTGAAAGCACTTGTTGGTGAGGACCGCGTCGAAACCACGATTCACTGCCGTGTTGTGGTCGATGCCACCGGCCAGTCTTCGTTTATTGCCAACCGGTTGAAGCTGAAGAAGCAAGACGAACTGCTTCGCAAAGCAACGGTCTGGACCTACTGGAAGAACGCGCAGCGTGACCCGGGGATAGACGAAGGTTGCACCATCATCCTGCAGACCGCAGGCAAGCATTCGTGGTTCTGGTACATCCCGCTTCCAGACAACATCGTTAGCGTGGGTTGCACCGGCAGCTTGCCACACATGTTCGGCGAGAAGTTGTCGGCTGAAGAGGTTTATCAGCGAGAGCTTTCTCGATGCCCGGCACTGCAGGAACGCCTTGCGAATGCTGAGCGTTGTGAGGACTACTTCACAACGAAAGACTTCTCGTACAAGTCATCGGAAGCCGCTGGGAACGGTTGGGTTCTCACAGGCGACGCCTTCGGGTTTATCGATCCGGTCTATTCTTCCGGTGTGTACCTCGCCATGAAGTCCGGCGAATTCGCCGCCGACGCAATCCATGATGCGTTCGAAGCGAACCAGCTGACCGGGGAAAAACTTGGAGCATGGAAAGAACACTACAATCAAGGCGTTGAGAACTTCCGCAAGCTGGTGTACGCGTTCTATACGCCAGGCTTTAGCTTCGGCGGATTCCTGAAAGAACATCCGCAGTTCCAATCGAACCTCGTTGATATCCTGATCGGTGATGTGTTCAAGCCCGGAGTTAGTGACATGTTCGACGTGATGGGTGAAGTTGTCCCCCCATCGGACTACGAAGTGGCAGCATCGTCCTGCTAGTCGAAAGTTCTATTGAATCGAGCGTTCACTTTGATGGCGTCGTAGGTTGATTAATCGCTGCGTGAACGGTCTCTTAGGCGAGAAAGCGAAATCGTGCGGACCGACCTCTTGGTCTGACCGATCAAAGAGACCCTCCAAGCGGCTGGCGAAGATATGAGTGACCTTGCGATCCCCGATGTCGATACGGCAGCCAATATGCTGCAGGCCGCAATTGCCCAGATCGACTGGGCGCGGCGATACACCTTGGAACTGCTTGAAGCGACGCCGCACGATGTCTGGTTTGAGATGCCAAATGGCTCGCCGACCCACATCGCGTGGCAAGTCGGACATCTGACCGTCAGCCAGTACGGTCTGTGTATGTTCCGGATTCGCGGCCGAAACCCTGAAGACCTGGATTTGATTCCCAGTCCGTTCCGCAAAGCCTACGCCCGGAGTTCGACACCAAAAGCCGACGCATCGGTTCAGCCTTCGCCGGACGAACTACTGGAACGGATGCACCGTGTCCACGAGTTGGCAATGGGCGAGCTTAACGCGGTTGATCCGAACGTGTTGCTCGAACCTGTCGATATGCCTTACACCGCATACCCCGCCAAGCTCGGCGCGATTCTGTTTTGTCCGCTACACGAACAGATCCACTCTGGCCAAATCGGCTTGCTTCGACGAGCGCTCAACCTGACATCGATTCGATAAGACGAGTTGTGTTTCATGAGAGCCGCATGGCTCTGGTTGCGCCCTCATCGATTTCGTAATCGCCAGGCAATCGAACCAACGCGTCGGCCGATCCGTTGAACACGATCACAACTTTGTACTGTTCTTTCGCGGCTTCCGTCGTAATGTAGCCGTTGATCACATCACTCAGTACAGCTTTAACGTCGCGTTGGAGTGGATCGCCGTATCCGCCGCCACCGGGTGGGTTCATTTCGACAATCGAATTCGGTTCCATCCACATGATGGTCTTCGTTGGAGCGTTCTCGTTGTCCAGTTTGAATTCGCCAACGGCTCCCGCCTGGCCGCCGTGTAAACCGTCTGCTGGGTACTTCGTCCGATCGACCATTCCCGATACGCTCCATGATTGGTCGCCGAGGTAGCCGATAGAAATTCGCTGCCCAAGACCTCCACGAAACCTACCCGCTCCGCCTGAATCGACGCGTAACTCTCGATGATGCTGGATGAGTGGAGCCTGCGTTTCGGCGATTTCGGCGGGAACACCACCAACGCCGCTTGGGAATCCAGTCGTGTTCAAACCGTCTTTTGTCGGTCGAGCACCCGTCCCGCCCAGCATGAACGACGTGAAGTTTGATGCTTGTTCACGCTCCGGCCATTTCGCTCGCCAAATACTCATCCAAATCGGATCAGCGCTGCCAGCCATGACACGGTTTGGAATGACTTGGGCCAAGGCCCCAAAGATTGCACTTGGAAGAAAGTGGCCAACAAGGTGGCGTGAAGCAACAGCAGCCGGGCGTTTGCAGTTCAGAATGCAACCTTCCGGCGCGGTGATTCGAACTGGCCGGAAGGCGCCTTCGTTGTGTGGTACCTCGGGGCTGATTGCGGCTTTCATTGCGAACGACGCATACCCTTGCGTGTAATTCAAGACCACGTTGATGCCGCGTTGGCTTTGCGAAGAAGAACCGTCAAAGTCGATATGGATGTCGGCATCTTCAACCGTGACGGCAACTTTGATTCGCA
>JBGCDN010000425.1:0-4800 GCA_045105495.1 Planctomycetaceae bacterium | reverse complement strand
GCCATTAGCAGGTCCGTCGCTCGCGCAAAAGCTTGCTCTCGTGCTGCAGATTCGGACGCACGTGGCTCACTGACAACAACATGTAAGTCTGCTGCAGATTGCTTCGTCCATTCTGGCCGTTCAAGCGGAGCTTCAGCGAGTGGCTGATCTGCTTCATCTTCGTTCAATTCTGAATTGCTAGCATCCTGACGCTTCAGCAGCGTCGGTAAGAACCTCTTGATGAATGGATTCTTGCTTTTCTTGAACTCTGAGATTGTTCCGGTCAGAACCTCTCGCAAGTCTTCCGGGCTTGTCTCGCCTGACGTTGGAACCGCTGTAACGATGGGCGGATTTGGGAAGACCGAATCCTGGGCCTTCATGCGACTGGCCCGGGCATCTTCGGTGGCTCTCATCGCTTCTACCATTGAAGCCTCAGCCAGCTTCTGATTGCGCGAGGTGCCTACGACGAACAGAATTGGAAATGCGAAGATCGCAGTCAACAGAGCCACTCCAAGAAGGATACCGACAGCGGACACTCCCCGATGACTCCGTCCGGAGGGCTGCTGATATTCTGTTGCGTTTGCCGTACCGCCACCAATGGCGTTGAACAGCATTTTCCCGCCGAGAATCAGGAAGAAGAAAGCCGCACAGCCGCAGAGGAGTAGCAGAATCAATCCGATGAAACTTAACGCCATGACTATGCCTCCAGTCCGGTTTGTTTTGCGGCAGCAATGTGTCGTTTCTCAGTCGGCGTCCATACAGACGACAGTTGAACGATCGCTGAAATGGCAAGTGCCCAAGTCAGCCCCCAGAAGAGGTGGAATCCAGTGATGCCACATACCAGCAGGCTCACCATGACGGTTACCAGTGCTGTGCTGATTCGGAACCGACCAGATCGGAAGCTGTCTGTGTGCCACCACCATCGTCGTGCGAACATGAGTGCTCCGAAGAATGCCACAAACAGAACCGCGGTCGGCTGGCCGTAATCGACCATCTCGTGGCGATCAAACAGTGGCGAACCTTGTTCACCGATCGGTAGGTCGCTCAGCAATACCTCGTTCAGGGTATAAGCAAACAACCCAACGCCAACACCGGTTACACCGGTCAGAGTTCGGCGAGCCAAAGAAAACAGTCCGGTTCCTTCGGTGAGCTTAGAGATACTCATGATGGCCCACGATGCCACCAAGGTAACCAGCCCAAACACAGCAGCTTGTGAAGCAGTGTCGAAGGCTTCTACTGCACCAAGGATTGACGTGATCGCAGCAGTGCAAAACGCAGCGACTGTCATTGAACCGGTTAGCTCGGTCAGCCTCTGGCCAATACCAAGATCTCGGCGGGTTGCCGGGGATAGCGGTTTCGATTTCGAAGACTTGGCTCGACGGAAAACAGGTTCACATTTCTTGGCAGGCTTGAGCTTGGCGTACTGAGCTGCATGCCTTTGGGCAGCAGGTCCAGCTGGCGGTGGTGCGTAGGCGGCCGGAGCTGGGTTTGCAGCTTCGCGACCAAATATCGCTGTCCAAACGGAATACCCGCAATATGCCATCAGTCCGAGAAATCCGCCCACAATGATTGGCCCAGAGATGAATGGGCCAGGCATTCTTCCGCCCAGCAACTGCAATGCAAATACGAGTAGGATGCCACCAACAAGACACTTTGGAAGAGGGTTAAGTCCCTTGAACCAAGCAACAGGCCCGTCGTTGCGCGGCTGTGGAACCGGGGTGGGCTGATGCCGGCCGGGAACAACTGTTTCTCCAAAGTCACGCTGCTGAGACGAAGCGGCTCTTGGCGTCGCCTGTGCGAACTGTTCTGGTCTCGGGCGGGTGTAGCCGGATGGTGGCGGCGGTGGAATTGCCGGGCCAACACCTTTGACCGCGTTCCTGAATTCGAGTTCCAATTGCTTCGCGTCAGAGATTCGTCGTTCAGGATCTTTATCAAGAGCCCGGGCGAGAACTGGACGAAGACGTTCGGGCAGCGGTGTTAGATCTGGTCGTTCTGACAAGTGCTTCATCAGAATCTCGGCAGTCGTCTGCCCATTGAAAGGCACACGACCAGTGACCAGCTCGTACAACATCACGCCCAACGCGTAGACATCGACTTCTTTTCCGTAGCGCCCGCGAGCAACTTCCGGAGCCATGTAGTAAACGGTTCCAACACTCTGTGTCTGAGCGCTGCGGCGGCTTTCGGAGATGAACTTTGATAGTCCGACGTCGCCAATTTTTACGCCGCTGGCATCAGAGAAAACATTCGCTGGCTTAAGGTCGCGGTGAACGATGCCTCGATCGTGAAGAAAAGAAATACCCGCTGTCATTCCAGACAACCACTTCAGTACCATCTCCATTGGCATGCCGTCTGGGTGCCGAGCAACGACCTTGTCCAGACAATCACCGGAAACATACTCCATGATGATCCAGTGATCGCCATCTCCATCTGTCTTCATATCGAAGATGGTGACGAGGTTTGGATGCTTTAGATTAAGGCACTGCGACACTCCACGCAGTTCTACCTCTAGGTTGTTGTTCAGCAGCTTGAGTGCAACTTCCTTACCGGCGTCACTCAGTGCGTAGTAGACCTCACCGAAGCCACCGCGGTGGATGGCACGCTTGATGGTGTAGCCATCGAGCGGTGTCGATTCTGGTGCAAAGGTAAACTTCATGAACTCGCCCTACGTGCTGTGAACAACTTTGGTACGAACGTTGACTTGTACTGGTTTCAAAGCGATTCGATTCGCAGGCGAATTTCGTCGCCCGTGATCATCGATCCCGCTTTGACTTCGTGTGAATCGGTGACGATGTCTCCATTCACCGCCAGATTCATTCGCGACTTGCAGTGCCATTTGTCGTCTCGTCGAAACAGCACCAACGTGTCTGGCCAGCCCGGACAGACAATATGATTTTCTTTTCCCGGCCCGAGCAGACAATTGTCGTGAACCAGAACTATTCCGTCGACACTCTGTGCGGGGCGGTGTTCGCTAACGAAGTCCAGAACCGCCGTTGTGCTGAGTGCTGTGGGAATGCGGAACCCAAGTTCAACGCTGTTTCCCATTTTGATTCGTGTGTCGCGTCGCAAAGAGGTTTGCCCCTCAATCTTGCGATCGCCTACTGATGTTTCTGCGTGAGCTTCGATTGCCCAGGATTCGCCTGAGCGGCGTATGGTCGCGTGGTGGCGAGAAATATTTGCCATCAGGCTGATGTCGGCCGGCTTTGCGTCGAAGGTTGGGCCGCCAATTGTGACTTCAGGATTCAGGCAGGCCATCCAGGCTCCGACTCCGTCAATCCAAAGCATGAAGCCTCGATTCAATTTGGTGCCGGATTCCGCCGTCATGGCTCGCACTTTTTCAGAGAGGGCATCAAACATGGCTACTTCAATGATAACGGGTTTTGGGACGATTTGGATCAAACTTCGCTGCGTTCCAATTTCTCAGCAGACCAGAAAAGAAAGCAGCGGGCTCACGGTCGGAACCCGCTGCTGTTTGGCCAGTGTCCCGGAGGGTTACTCCTTAGATGGCAGAATCGTCGCCTTCAGCTTTGCTTTCGCTGCCGAAGTAAGCGTCGACCTCTGAGGCAATGTCACGATCCTGAACTTCGTTGTCCTGTCCGACAGGAATCAGTCCGGTGTAGTTGCCTTCAGCGTCAAGCATCTTGACTTTGACATCCATCTGGTTGTTCAGCTCTTGGATAAGACCCTTCACCTGTGACAACTGTGAGTCGTCGATAGTAAGAGTACTGATCGCTTCCTGAGCTTCGATCTGTTCCAGTCGGGCTTCAAGCTGTGCGACTGCGACTTCCAGTTCCTTCTTCTGACCAACCATATTCTCCAGCATCTGCTGATTGGCACGCAGCTTGTCACGCTGTGCAACCATGATCTTCTTGTCACGGTTAAGCGCAGCTACCGCACCCTTGTACCGGTCCATGCGGATTTTCAGGTCACGCTCAACATCAGTCCGTGTGTAGCTGATTGACGCGTAGCGGAACTTGTCCTTACCTGTTTTCAGATCATCGCGAAGTGCGAGAATTTCGCCTTGCCGTGCATCAAGTGCCTCTTCCAGCTTGGCGACACTGACTTCTTTGCGAGAGAGCTCCACTTGTTGCTTGATGACAACTTCCTGGCAGTCTTCAATCGCGGGTACGAGATCTTCGATCATCGTGCGAGCTCGATCGACTTCGAAGTCCAGATCCATTTCCGACTTCACAGCTTCATGAGCTCGCTTCTTCATTGTTCGGAAGTAGCTGCTTGCATCGCTGCCCAGCATGATGCCGGCAACCAATGTCAGGCTCAAAACTCCGATGATGGCTTTCTTCAACATTTCCTTAACTCCTCATTCCTCAGGGACTTGTGTGCGACCTGGCTAAGCCGCGTTCATGAGGGGTTATTCGCCGGTGCACCTCGTTGCTTGTAGGAATTTCAGAGAAAATGCGGTCCGTTTAAGTTATTTCTGGGAAAGGACTTACGGATCGAAACCCGCTGCTGCCGGCAACCAGTCCAGATTAAGAGCAAACAAGCCAAGCCAAGCGCAGGAAATCGTCGCTATTTCGGATTGGTTCGCCCAACGTCATTCTGAGTTGCCCGCTACGGCGATCCGGTTAGGTTGGTCCGGAACTGAACGTCATGACCGGAATGAACATGCAAAGTAAATCCAAGATTGGCTTGGCGATAATGCTTGCCTGCACTCTCATTGTCACCATATTCGTTGGGGTATCGTACACTCGGTAACAGGGCTTTCAGGGGGCGATCGATCACGTCTGGCGGGGCATTCCGAACACCTCCAGTCTCGTGTCGATCAGCGAAGCCAACGATATTGTCCTTGTCACCGACGGTACAGCA
>JBGCDN010000424.1:0-13124 GCA_045105495.1 Planctomycetaceae bacterium | reverse complement strand
GACCGGCGGCCATCATCGAAAAGCAAGTCGTCGGCGGTCTGCATTCCCAACACGGTCGATACACTCGCGCCGGCGTGACCTGTCAGGAAGAGGTCGTACTCGCTTTCTTCCGGGTTCGGGTATCCCATGATTCCGCCCTTGTTGCGGATCGATGGAAATTCGTGGTATCGACCAGTGATCAGCTTGTGCGGATAAATCTGGTGACCTGTATCCCAGATGAGCCGATCTTTCGAGAAGTCGTAGACCAGGTGCAAAGCGATGCACAGTTCGACGACCCCGAGGTTACTCGCAAAGTGCGCGGTTCGGTCTGAGACGACCTGACACAGAGCGTCGCGGACTTCGTCTGCGAGCTGGTCGAGTTGTTCTCGACTGTATCCCTGAAGGTCTTTCGGAGACTTGATGTTCGGCAGAAGTTGGTGTTCCATCGTCATTGATCCCGTTCGAGGACGAACCGAGCAAGTTGCCTAAGATGTTCCGCTTTCGGAAACACGTCGAGCGCGTCGCAAGCTTCCTTGATAAGTTGTTCGGCCCGGCCCTGACTTTCATCTGGCCCCAGTAGACCCGGATACGTCAGCTTCCCGGCTTCGGAGTCTTTCCCGATCCGCTTCCCTATTTTCTGCGCATCGCCCCGGATGTCCAATAGATCATCCGCAATCTGGAAGGCTAAACCAACACGTTCTCCGTATGTTTGCAGCGCAGAAAGCTGCATTTTACTGGCTTTGGCGACTCTACCGCCCATTGTCAAAGAACTTCGAAGAAGGCATCCGGTTTTGCGTCGGTGGATGCCTTCCAGCTGTTCTAGCGTAAAATCACCACCAGCAGCGGCCACTTGTTCAGCTTGCATGTCGGCCGTTTGACCGCCAACCATGCCGCAGCGTCCCGCCGCTTTGGCCAGATCAAGAACACATGCAGCCGCCACTTCTGCTGGCAAATCGCTGTTTGTAATGGTCTCGAATGCCAGAGTCAGCAGGGCATCGCCAGCCAATATGGCCACTGCTTCTCCGTAGACCACGTGATTCGTCGGCTTTCCCCGACGCAAATCGTCATC
The DNA here is from genome assembly GCA_045105495.1 of Planctomycetaceae bacterium. GTDB lineage: Bacteria > Planctomycetota > Planctomycetia > Planctomycetales > Planctomycetaceae > CAYNWT01. Next base: position 12,076 of record JBGCDN010000424.1, on the reverse strand, counting down.
GTCCATCGCGGGCAGGTCGTCATGAATCAACGAGTACGTATGGATCATCTCCACCGCGCAAGCCACCGACAGCGCGGCGTCTCGATCTCCGCCGCAGGTCTCACAAGCGATCAATGCCAGAACCGGTCTCAACCGCTTCCCACCAGCCATCAAGCTGTAAGCCATCGCCTGCTGAAGAACCTCAGGACAATCAGAAAGCTCCGCCACACAAACTTCCAACCGCGCATTGACCAGCGACCGAAGCTCGTCGAAATACTCGCGATCAAGTTTTCCTGAATCAGACATTCTCTACGCCATCACCCGCTGAAGACGGAAGCTAACGAATTCTGATTGTGTTGTCGTGCCTGCGGCAAAGACGCCAATGAAGATCGTTGGTTAGGCGAACGATGCGAGGGCAATCGAGAGACGACTGGCTCCTGATCTAGCATCACCCTGTTGATGTAACGCTGACTCGCGATGGAAGCGAAACGAATCCGTGGAGACCGCCTTCATCGAAGGCTGAGAACCAACGCCGCTCCAAGGTTCATCAGGCAGCGTCTCTCATCGGTAGAGTTTCAGCGACAACCTGGTTCAGGTTTAGATCCTGAGTTGGATATGGGATCGTGAAGCCGCGTTCTTCGAAACCAACCTTTACGGCTTCCAGGAAGTCCCACTTGGTACCCCAGTAGTCGGGAGTGCGAACCCATGGGCGGACGACGAAGTTGACGCTGCTGTCGCCAAGTTCGTTCACGGCGACAACAGGGGCCGGTTCGGAAAGAACGCGACTGTCGCTGGCGACAAGCTGTTCGAGAAACTGTTTCACGGCTTTCAAATCGTCGTTGTAGCCGCAGCCAACCACCAAATCGACCCGACGAGTGGCCTCGGCAGAGAAGTTGCGAATGGTGTCTGAGGCGATCGCTCCGTTCGGAATGATGATCCGAATGTTGTCTGTCGTTCGCAGGATCGTGTTGAATATCTGAATCTCATCGACCACTCCGCTGGAACCGCCAAGTTCCACGAAGTCTCCGACGGCGAAGGGCTTAAACATGACCAGCATGACGCCGCTGGCAAAGTTGGAGAGCGTTCCCTGCAGAGCCATCCCGATGGCGAGACCGGCTGCAGCGACGATCGCAGCCAGCGACGTTGTATCGACACCAAGCCGATTGATGGCCGCGATAATGACGAACGCCATCATCACGCCGTACAGAAGGTTTGATAGAAACTTCCGCAGCGTGATATCGACTTTGGACTTCTCAGCAATTCTGTTCACGATGCGAAGCACCAGCTTCGCCATCCACTTACCGATGATGAAAATCGCGATCGCTCCGACCACGTTCAACAAGAAATCCTTGCCGCTTGTTTCCAGAAAGGTCTGGACGCCCTCGACGCTGAAGATACTTGGAGCTTCAGATTGGTCGGCAATATCTTTGAGAGGCGTACTTTCTCCTCCCAAGAGGTCCACGCCGATTTGTGCAACGACAAGAGGCAGGTTCATCATGATTCGCTCGCGAGATCGCAGTTTCAGCCGGGCCCGGACGGGGAACCTATTTTTGATCCAAACTTCATGTCAATACGTTCCTGAATCCATGAAGTGCTGAGCCTTCCGACCAACTCCAAACCGTAAGACGGCTCTGCACGACTGTTTTCCTCCACACAATCATGCCCAAAACCGAACCTGCGGCGAAAGACATCACAAACACACCATCCCAACGCAGCAGCCGCACACCGATGCAACTGGAAGTTGCGAATCACGAAAGCAATGCGGACAATGGCGATTGCTGACCAAGACAACATCGAGGACTAACGAATGCTGGTTACCAACACCGAAGAGATTGCCGGATATCGAATTACTGAAATCCGAGGCATCGTGCAGGGAAACACCGTACGAGCGAAACACGCCGGGCGAGATATCGCCGCCGGACTAAAGAACATCGTCGGTGGAGAACTGAAGGGCTACACCGAACTCCTGACCGAATCTCGCCGCGAAGCGATGGAACGCATGATGGCTCAGGCCGAACAACTGGGAGCCAACGCTGTTGTAAACGTTCGGTTTACAACCAGTGCGGTCACCGGCGGGGCCGCCGAGCTTTACGCGTACGGCACTGCGGTTATTGCAACACCAGGAGCATAACCGTGCCCGGAATATTCGTACTACTGTTTTATATCGGGCCACCGATCATCTTGTTCTCTCTGGGCTACTTCATTGGCGGCCGAACAGAACGTCGTCACTTCACTGAGCTTGATGAACGCGAACAACGATCGAACGTTGTCGTGTCGCAAGTGAAGTCGTTCCCATTCGCAGAACCCTCAGACTTGCCACCTCAAATCATTGTTACGGAAGTCGTCATTGGTTCTGACTACCTCAAGACATTCCTCGCCGGGTTCCGGAACTTCTTCGGCGGGGAAGTAAAGAGCTTCCAAACGCTTCTCACACGTTCCCGACGTGAAGCGTTGCTGCGGCTTACTGAGCAGGCTGAAGCACAGGGATACAACGCGATCTGCAATGTGCGCTTCGACACGGCAACCATTGGCGGTAACGGTCAAAAGAAGGTTCACATGTCAGCCGTGCTTGCCAGCGCGACGGCTTATGTTGCGAGGACGCAGGCTTGAATGACGACGGGTTGAACACTGACAAACGCGACACTGGTGCCAGCGATGTCAATCCGTACGCCGATCATTCACCCGATGTCGAACCGGGGGCGAAGTCGAATTCCGGAGACCAAAGCGTCTTTGCAGAACCATGGATGACGAAGACTTCGTTCGAACCAGACCAATACAGCGACGCTCAACGGCCAATACCCAACACCTCTGACGTCGAACACACCGTCTGGGACGAACCTGGGCTCTCCAGACAACTCGCCGGAAAAACGCCCGACGACGCACTCACATGGGCACGTTGGTTCGAAGAGAAGTCAGCGCTAACATCGGTTGCTGATAGTTGGCTGGTGACCGGATTGCTGTGCGTTCTATCCGGACCGCTGGCAGTGTTCACAGCGGGCTTTCGCTTCGGCGGTTCAACATTCGACATCATCCTGCTGTTGCTGGTCATTCCCGCAGCGGAAGAGCTTCTCAAAGTCATGCTCCCGCTTTGGGTCGTTGAGAAACGCCCGTACCTGTTCATCGCACCATTCCAACTACTCCTTTGCTGCGCATGTTCGGGACTGTTCTTCGGCGCATTGCGGCACGTGTTTGCGGTGAGTCTCTACAACCCTGGTGGAACCATATCGAGCCATAGTGGCGAGTCGCTTCTCCTATCGATCGCAATGCACGTCATCACCTCGTCAATCGCTGGCATGGCACTCGTTCGCATCTGGTCACAGTCACGGAGACACCAACTGCGGCCGAGTCTCACTCATGGCGGAACCTTCGGAACCCTTGCCATCGCAACGAACGTTGCCTTCTCGACTGCCTTGTTTGCTCTGAAGCTGTAGGTGACTGCTCTCGTCTTATTCTTCCGTCATACGTCCGTTCGTAGAAACGACCACTTCAAGTACCCGATCGAGCCGAAGTCAGAACACGCGAGCTAAAATGGCTGTCTGGAACCGAACATCGCTCGAACCCGAAGGGAAGCGTTGGCGATGCCATATCTGCGGGAACACAGTCATCCTGACTCCGTCGTATTTTGGAGATGCGACTTGCCCGTCCTGCGGCTGGCTCTTGTGGCCAAACCCACCGCCCGACGCTGACACAATCGCCGCCTATCGTGAACTTGCAGCAAGCGGAGTAAAGCTGTCGATTGACGCATCTTCTGGTTCGTGGAAGGTCGACTTGTCGGGAACCAGCGTGACCAACCGGACGATGAAACTGCTGCTGAAGCTGGGATCAATCATCGAGCTCAACCTGGCTGACACGCCGTTCGACGATGTCGCCGCATTGTCGCTGTCTGACATGCAATCGCTGGAAGTACTGGAACTCGCGAACACCAGAATCGGTGACAAGTCCCTGCAAGCCATTAAGAAGCTGAGGCGACTTGAGGTACTCGGACTCCACGAAACGGCTATTACGGATAGTGGCCTCGAACATCTGAATGAGCTTCCGTCCCTCTGGTGCCTGGACCTCGATCACACCTCGATCACCGGTCGTCTTTTCGAACAGACGGGATGCCTGGAGTCTGTTGAATGGCTATTCCTTGGTCACAGACAAGTGGATGATGACGGGCTTATCAGTCTTCAACACGCCAACGCTCTGCAACAGCTTTGGATCCACAATGCATGCACTTCGGAAGAAGGAATTCAGCGGTTTGAACTGATACGGTCAGCCTGCGTAGTGCATCGCAGACCCAAATATTGATCAGCAACAAAAAAATGAACGCGAACCTCATCCCAAATTTCCTGAGGCAGCTGAAACGTGTCGAATCGACTGCTACCGTTCGAAACCCCTACGATTCGAAGGATGCCGTTCGAAATCTAAGAGCCTACCTCAACGCGATCTGTGAGAACTCTTCCGGACATCTGCTCATCGGCGAAGCCCCCGGCTACAAAGGCTGTGCTCTGACCGGAATTCCTTTTACCAGCCCACGCGTATTGCGTTCCGGGGCGCATCCATTTCTTGATGCCCTGCGACCATCATTATCGGTAACAGATGATGTTGCCGAAGCAACGGCCACGATGATGTGGAACGCGTTGGACCGTAACGGGACTGTCCCAGCGATGTGGAACGCGTTCCCTTTCCACCCTCACCAACCGGGAAACGCCGATTCTAATCGAGTACCATCGTGGGATGAGATCCGGAGCTGCAAACGATTTATCGAACGCATCTTTGACATAGCTATGCCGCAAACAATCGTCGCAGTGGGAAACACATCCGCCCGAACTTTAGAGAAGCTATTTCCGGAGCTCGAGTTCGAATCAGTCCGCCATCCATCATTCGGTGGCAAAGCGGACTTCATCAAGGGCATGAATAGGCTGCGGATTGGATCGCGTTCATGAGGCGTTGAGCCGCCGGGACTCCGGACGATCTACTTGTCACCAAGCTCTCTGGGCCGTTACTGCTTCCCTTTCCCGCCTTTGCCCTTACCACCTTTTCCTTTGCCACCCTTACCCTTCGCACCGCCTTTGCCCTTGCCGCCTTTATCAGAACCTCGACTCTGGCTGCGTCGTTCCTGCATTTCAGTCAGGGCCGCAGTCAGTTCTTGTAGGTTTAGAGCTTTATCACCATTCCGATCATGCTGCTGAATCATTCGAGCAGCAACCGTTGACGGATTCTTCCCCTGACCGCTTTTTCCTTTGCCGCCTTTCTTCTGTTTCTTTTGCGACTGCTGAGCCTGGTTCTTTCCTTTCTGTGCAGCGTTCGAGAGGTTCACACTCACAGTGCCAAGAGCCAGCGAGCAAGTTAGAGCGATAATCAGATTGCGCATGGTGTCGTTTCCTGTTTCCGAAGTAACTGTTGGTTCTCTCAAGAGCCTGCACCTGCTGCGGAGAACAATGCAACCTGTGGATGTCCTGAAGCCGCGTCTTTGCCGCTCTTCGAAACAAGTTATCCACACACAAACACGGCTACTCGTCAGATTTGGACAGCAGACCTCTCAGTTGGCCAAGCAGCAAATCAGCGATTCGTCGTTGTTCGGGCCCGCTGGACGCTTCTCCTGCTTCTCCAAGAACTGCCGCCGCTTCTTCCAGCAATTTTCTCGCATCACTTGGGCTGTCAGCTCGAACGACGCTGCTTAGCGTTCTCAAATGTGAAGCGAGCGTCAGGGCGTAAACGAAACTCGTGGGATAGTCTTCACGCAAACCACGATAGATCTGCACTGTTTCCTGCCACGCATCAGCCGTAGGTTCATCACGACGGCCAAATCCCTGCGAAATCGACTTCGCAAGAAGAACCTTATATTCCGGGACTTCAGGATAATCATTGACCAACCTTCGCGCGATTCGGGTTGCCAGGTGGCGGCGTGCTCCGGAAAAGACACGCTGGCCTCGGATGATTCGATGACAGAGCGTCGACGCGTATTCGAACTGGTAAACAGGAGAGTTCGGTGAATTCTCAGTCAACCACTTCAGTTCTGTAATCGCCGCCGTAACCGCTTCCAAACGTTCTTCGTGCTCACGACTACTGTCGGCAACATTGCGATGAGCCCGAGCGAGCGCCAAGCGGTATTCGCGGTTGCTTTCTTCTTCTGCCACCAACTGTTTGAGAATCTCAACCGCCTGCTTCGAAGCGTTGTGGGCTTCTCCACCCATTCCCTTCCACGCTGGCCCGTCGTCTTCGGCACGAGGCAGTCGTTGATAAGGTGGACGCCGCTCGTCGCGCCGCATCCCGAATCCACGACTGCGGAACGGACGCGGACCACGGCCTCCTCCGGGCCGGCCACCAACGCCTCTCGATGGTGCAACAATTTCTCGAACAGAACGCGTTTCAGAAATCCGCTTGGTCAACTCATTCATTGTCAACGCAAGCTCGAACCGAGTTGTGGAGTCGGTTGATTGCTGCAGCAGTGACTTCGACTCAACGTAGTGATCACGAACACCACGCGGATCGCCACCCTTCGCACACAGGTTCATCATCTCACGATGCACCCGCGCGCGTTGGATACTGTAGGAGTCCGTAGAAGCAGTCAGCGCGGCATACGTTCGCAAACTCTTGTCGTAAGCCACTTCAGCGTCAGTCAGTCGGCCCAGTCGCAACTGAATGGCGCCAACACGAGCGTACGCCTCGGCTGTTTTGTGCGATAAATCGAAACTGTTTTCTGCCGAGAACCTTTCGAAGAACGACAACAACGTCTCCAGCAATTCAGCATCTGCTGTCGTGACGACAGAGGCCGCCGGAGCAAACTCTTCACCTTCGATTTCGATCGCGACGGCTTGCGAACTGCCGCGCGACGAGATGTTAACCATGATCTGATCGAACGCTTCAATCGCGAGGTTCAACGTATTTTGAGCACGCTGTTCAGCAGCACGGGCATCGGCTCGCTCTCTGTCTGCGACCTTCCTTTGAGCGACAGCCAGTTCCTTCTGCTTGTCTGCTTTCTTCAGAGCCTTGCCGGTCCTGTAGTTTCCAATCGCAAATACGGTCGCCGTAGTCATCAGCAACAACAGCGTCGCCGTGCTGAGGGTCGCGATTGCCTTGTTGCGTCGAGCCCATCGCCAAAGCCGCTCAACCGGCGTGACCCGTCGCGAGAGGATAGGTCTGTCTTCGAGAAACAAAGCCAAATCCGTTTCGAGCTCACGCGCGGATTGATAACGATCTTTCGGTTCGATCGCGCAAGCTTTCAACGTAATTGTTTCGAGGTCAGCCGGTAGATTCTTCACAATCGCACGCGGCGATCGTGGAGGTTCGTTGGCCTTCTGCTGCATCAACCTGACCGCGCTGGTCGACTTGTATGCTGGCTCGTGCGTCAGCAATTCGTAGAGCGTTAAACCAAGACTGTAGATGTCGCTGCGAGCGTCTTCGGTACCAGCGAATTGCTCCGGAGCCATATACCGAACGGTTCCGACAATATCACCGGTCTTCGTGGCCGCTTCATCGCTCTCATGCTTCGCCAAACCAAAGTCGGTCACCCAGACTGTGCCAGAACCATCCAACAACAAGTTGCCCGGCTTGATATCGCGGTGCTGAATTCCATGCTCGTGCGCGTACTGCAGAGCGTCAGCTGTGTCTCGAACAATGCGAGCCGCTTCGTTAAACGCCTGTGAGGAACCGCGCTGCGTCGGAGCATTGTCCAACGCCGCAGGCCGTTCGAAGTCTTCGGTAATCGATGAGACAGATGAGGCCTCAGCAGAAATCTGTGTCACGGCGGTCGCCGATGAAGACGGCACTTCACTGTGACCAGAGTTCAGCGTCCGGGCCTGCGTACTTTCGGCCAGCTTCTCCTGAAGTGTCACGCCCTCAATAAACTGCATCGCAATGAAGTGCAGCCCGTCTGCCTGACCAATTCCGTAGACAGGAACAATATTCGTATGATGCAATCGCGCGGCGGCTTTGGCTTCTCGATGGAACCGTTTCAGCTGAGTTTCTGAATCCGCTATGTGCGGTGCGAGGATCTTCAGTGCAACACGACGGCGTAGCGACTGCTGTACCGCTTCGTAGACGATACCCATGCCACCGCGACCAAGTTCTCGTCGAATCGCGAAGTCGCCGAGTTTCTTTTGATCGGTCAGCTTCCGAGTTCGCCGGTCGAAATCCTGCTCAGTGCGTTCCTGCTTGCTCACGCGTTCCATCATCTGGATGGAAGGAAACATCGCACGGATAACATCGGCGTGTTCCGGAGATTGCTCGACGTATTCTTCAATCGTTGGGTTCTCACCAGCCTTCAGCCGTTGTGAAAACTCCTCCGCCAACGCATCAACGGGATTGAGTTGCTCGTCACTCATCCTGATTTAGCTTCTGCATTATCTGACCCAGCCGCGTCATCGCTCGGACGTAACGATTGCTGGCCGCTGTGATTGCGATTCCAAGTATCTCTGCGACTTGTTTGTTGGGCAGTCCCTCAAAATGACGTAGCGCCAGGATCTCACGATCGATGTCCTCCATGCTGTCCAACGCCATGTGAAGCTGTTCTTTTTCCTCTTCGCGTTCCACCGCGCGGCCGGGCGTTGTGTTCGCTCCGATCAGATGACCGACGATCGAATACGTTGTTGCGTTGTACGATTTTTTTTTCGAAACCTCCTGGCCCAGGCCGCGTTTTGATCGAAAGTGAAGTCGATGCTGATCGATCAACGTTTGATATGTCAGCTGCCGCATCCAGACGTAGAAGGACACATCCGGCTTTTCGAGATATGAATCCACACGTTCTGCGACTTTTAAATACGCTTCCTGCAAAACATCCGACGCATCAATCCGGCCACGTAGTCGGCTGTCCATGCGAAAGCCAATCATGTGTTCGAGCTTCTCACGATATTCGGAGAACAGTTCGGCGACGGCTTCCGTCCCACCGGACTTCAGTTTTTTCAGTTGTTCATCGTTTTCTGACATGTCATTCGAACCCACAAAGGCTTGGTAGGTTCTCCAGGAAATCTGTCGAACCGGCAAACGGAACACACAGCGCTGATTGCTGATTCTGACTTTGCCGAATCATACCGCGAAATCGGTCGCCGTGATTGAGAACGCTGAGAATCCGTAGCCGACCAACTGAAATCAGAGCGGCAACCATTCTGGTGAGAATGCTACGCGACAAATCGACAATTCAGGCCGCGCGGCGTTTGGAGTCGGGTTCGGCAACGGAAACATAGAAGCTGTCCCACATCGCATCCAATCGCATTTGAGCAATGTACACGGGAACGGCCTTCAAGTAGCCATTGCGTTCGTGCACAAGTTCCAGCCGTTTCAGTTTTTGAATGGCATCGCAGACTTCGAAATCGACATGCATGTCTGTCGCCGCAAACAGAAGTGGTTCGGCTGCCGCATCCAGTTCGGCGGGAGTCATTCCATTCGGGTGCAACGGCTGCTGCAGTAGCGCGTAAGCCAGAATCGCTTCGCGGAATTCCTGTTCCTCTACTTCGTCAAGCAATCGAAACAAAACACCCGCGTTGTTGTCGAGGTTTTTGTAGTAGAGATATCGAGTCAGATCGGCCTGATACTTGTCCTTCGTCCGCAAGTAACCAAAAAACGATTTGACTCCATAACCAATCGTCCCACCAACAAACCCGATGAAGCCAAGAATCCCATATGCTCCGGCAAACGTCAGAACCACCGCACTTCGGATAATCTTGTAGGCCGTGAGGATTAAACCAGACACCGTTGGCAGGGCGATCTTCACCCGATCAAGCAGCGTCATGCGAACACGGGTGCCCGGGAGCAACATCTCGAGATCGCCACGCGGAATCTCTTTGAAGATCTTTAGCGTGACGGAACCAGGACAGCCAACTTGCTTTGGAAGTCCTTCACGAAGACGGAAGGCAACAACCAGACGCTGGTGAACTTTCACTTCACGTTGTTCAAGACGATAGAAGTTTCGCCAGTCGCGATAGTCGCGGCTGATTGTCGTCTCACCCCGAGCGAACAGCTCCAACCGATCGAAGATGCTGAAGTCCACTTCGAGATTCAAACCCCACGCACTGCTTTCCTTAAAAGCTTCTTCTAGTTGAACTCGGTTCAATCGTCTGAAATTCGCACGCCCGAACATATCGACTAGCGTGTCGAAGAAACGCGCGGACTGTTCTTCGTCTGTCGCATCGTCAGGCCAGTGAAGCGTGACCGTATCTTTGTCTGGATCGAACGGAGCATACGCCCGTTTAAGTCGCAACAATTCCTCGTGGTACTCGAAATGGAATACCGACTTCAAAATCCGACACAGATTCAAGAACGCTCGGCGATCGCTGTTTTCAATGAACTCACTATTCGCCAACAAGTGCGCAAGGTCATCTGCGCGTAGCGGGATGAAGTGCTCGCGAGGGACAGAAGTCGTCTGCGGTTTCGGACTCGTCGTCATAGTTCGATGCCTGATCAGCGCACCATAACGCTGCGGCTCAATCCCGGCACTAGCGACTTTGTTAATTCCGAGCGTCTTCTACTCTAACCGGCAGAATCCGCCGACAACGCCCAATGCATGAGCTTGGCTGCCATGTTTGAGCCACATTCTTGTTTGGTTCTTCACCAGACGCGAAGCGGGCTGAGAATTTGGGGCTACAAAGAAATCCCACCGCTTGACGCATCAAACCTCGACTGCAAACGTAACCGCCAGTGACCACCCGCTTCAAAGGTCTCGACCTCTTGGGCTCCGCCCGTCGAAACTTGCAATCCTTCTGTGGCATCCTCACCACCAACGAAAGCTTTGAACAATGCCACAGGCAGGTACCTCTCTCAAACACCGAGCATCTCCGTTGTCGGACGCGTCGGCACAGCTGCAGATCATTCAGTCGGTTGCTCCAAAATCGTTTGAGAGCGAACTGATCGCAAAAGGCATGGGAACCCTTCGCGCGGATGGCGTCGAAATTATTCAGGTCAACCTCGGCAAGCTTTGCAACATGACATGTCGGCACTGTCATGTGGACGCGGGACCTGATCGTCGTGAGATCATGCCTCTTGAAACCATCAACCAGTGTCTCGACGCGATACGTACTGCAAAGATCGAAACAGTCGACCTGACCGGCGGCGCACCCGAGATGAACCCCAACTTCCGGCACTTCGTCACCGAAGCCAGAAGCTTCGGAGCGCACGTAATCGACCGATGCAACCTCACCATTCTCCTCGCGCAAGGGTACGAAGACCTGCCGGGATTCTTCGCGAAGCATCAGGTCGAAGTCGTGGCATCATTACCGTGCTACATGCCAGAGAACACGGACGCTCAGCGTGGCGAAGGAGCTTACGAACAATCGATCGAAGCGATCAAACGGCTGAACGCAGTTGGTTACGGTCGAGAGGACGGGCTGCTGTTAACACTTGTGTTTAATCCGGTTGGTCCCTCGCTACCGCCTGATCAGAAATCGCTTGAAGCCGCCTATCGCGAGTATCTGAAGCGTGAGTTCGACATCGACTTCAATCGGCTGTTCACGATCACAAACATGCCCATTAGTCGATTCCTGGACGACCTCGTCGAGGCCGGTCGTTACGAAGAGTACATGGAAAAACTGATTGATTCCTTCAACCCTGCCGCTGCGGCCGGTGTCATGTGTCGGAAGATGATCTCTGTGGGATGGGACGGTTTTCTATTCGATTGCGACTTCAATCAAATGCTCGAAATCAACCTTCACAAAGACCAGGTCCAACACATCCGCGACTTCAACGCCGAACAACTGCGCGAGAGGAAGATCGTGGTCGGCCAGCATTGCTTTGGCTGTACCGCAGCCGCTGGATCAGGTTGCCTCGGTGCGATTGATGGTTGACCGAATGGAGAATTCAGTTGAGTGATTCCACACAACTCCAACGGCTGCTCAGCGACATTCGGGGCTGCACAGAATGCGAATCAAGCTTGCCTCATGAACCTCGACCGATTCTTGCTGCCAGCGAGAAATCACGAATTCTCATCATCGGGCAAGCCCCCGGTCGGCGCGTTCACGAGTCGGGAGTTCCGTGGGACGACCCAAGCGGTGAACGACTGCGTGAATGGATGGGGATATCCAAAGACGACTTCTACGACCAAGACAAAGTCGCAATTGTGCCCATGGGTTTTTGCTATCCGGGCACGGGGACCAGTGGTGACCTGCCACCTCGAAAGGAGTGT
>JBGCDN010000423.1:0-17473 GCA_045105495.1 Planctomycetaceae bacterium | reverse complement strand
GGGGCGCACTGCATGCTGAAGCCGTCACTCTTCACCCGAAGCATCACGATGCGTGGGAAAGTGCCAGATCCCCCAATCGCATGCTTCGCTCTGTGGATCGCTGGCTGGACCACGGCCCACACCCGAGCCGGCGTTTAGCTGGGCGTGGAAGAATGCAGCACGGCTCTCCGAGTCGCGAAAGGTTCTCGCAAGAAACGACTCGAAGAGTCGTGCTACTGTCATTCTTTACCAGGCGCTTAGGATCGCCTTGTGGAACAACCTTCGCTTACTTAGCCAACGCTTTTCGGAGTGGGCAGTCATCACCACTGGCAGCGCCCGTACGATACTGATGCAGCAGCTGTTTTGAACGTTGAGCCAACATACGCCGAACTTCGCGACGCTTACCTTTCACTCGAGGAATAGGCATCGAATCGTAGGCTGTCGTTTGATGTCTCATCCAGGCAATGACAGCTGCTTCTGCGCGTTGTTCGACAGAAATACGTTTCGTGCGAGCGACCGTCCCGCTGCCAACCGGTGTGGCATGAGTCGTCACTGCTTCTGCCAAACGCTGCTGCAAGTCTGCGTTGGCCGGATGAAACTCAAGGTATGCAATCACGCTGGCGAGGAACTCATCAACGTATTCCGCCTGAGCCTTCTCGCGCCGCCGCGCGCTCGCGGCCTGTCGTTTCGCATAGCTGTCAGTCGAACGCTCTGCTTCTAATTCAGCGCGGATGCGTTCAATCGTTTCGGTGGGAGCCCAGACACCTTTCGAGAACGTGCGTCGGCCTCGCTTTTCCTTCACCACCCAGTGATCGCCAGCTGCTTTGACTCGCCGAGTCAGGCCTGCATCGCCGGGCGGAAGCAACTGCCAGTCGTCGGGAGCCGTCAGTACATCGCCGTCTGGCGTCAATACAGTGTTGTCTGATGGCCCGGGAGAAAATGTGTTGTCGCTCATCATTTACGTCTTACAAGAATGACCCAGTCCTGTGGATCGTTAGCTGGACTCTCAGGTGGCTTGCCAAGCTGTGCAGCAGCGGTGCCACCTCGGACCTTCTTCACGGTCCCACTCTTCAACGGCCCGCCGCTTTTGGGATCGAACCAATGCACATGATAATCCACGTCCGCGTTGGGCAACTGAAGTGCAACAGCTTGAACTGCCGCCAGTGAAGGAACGTAGATTGCGTATGTGTCGCCCGATTTCGCGAAACAATACGCGTCCGTGTTGGATATCAGTTTTTGGGCCGGAGCCATCTCCCAAAATGGCAGATACGCCTGAAAGAACTCGACAGCGATGCTGGTTTGCTGCCACAGGTTCTCACGCTGTCGACAGTCTTCACTATTCAAATCGTTGTGCGGCAACTTAGCCCCGAAATACCATTCGACCCCAGCCGCACCAGCCATGAGGCTGCCCCAAAGAACTCTGTGTCGCAACACGTCATGATTCGGATCAATCGAATCCGGTGCCGCACCAGTATCCCACTTACCGATTTCGTCCATCGTAATGATCCACGGACAACCAGCCTTCGCCGCGCGATTCTTCCATTCGATTGTTTCGGTATGTACGCGAGTAGGATTGTCTACCTGAAACGAAAGCCCGTCCAAAGCTCGATGATTCAGCAAGGCTGGAAGAATGTGGTCTTTCGACTTTGCTGTGGAGTGCGTGTGAATCTGAACCGGATGCTTGTACGGATCAGACTTCTTGAAATAAGACGCCATTACCTTCTGCTGATCAGCAGTTTGGCCATTCGGCGAAAAATCAGCAGGGCCATTCTCTTCTCCAAGGTTCCAGACAAGGCCCGGGTGATGAGCAAATCGAGCGATGAGTTCTCGGTAGTAGAGCTTTCGAAGAACACCGGTATCGCCGTCGTCAAGCAATCGCTCGTTCTCTGTTTCCTGAGTGACAACGTGTAGCAACATGCCTTTCTTCTGCATGTGCCGGAATACGATTTCCCACTGATCAAGCTTGCTGCAGTCGAAACGATCAAACGATTCATGCGACACGTACGGCCAAACATCATTCCCATCGCCAGTCAAATTGAACGTCAAGAAGTACTGCGCGTTCACGCCCATTGATGACAGATAATTGACACCACCAATGATGGCCTTGCCTTTGCCGTTCTTCCATGTTGGGTCGCCCTGCTGCCAGTCGGCGACATGCGTAGCGTACTTGTGAAGAACCGATGGCGCCTTACTTTCGCCATCGCGCGCCTTGGCGGCTACACGGTAGGTTCCGTCGAAGCCTTCGTATGCGAGGAAATTCTCAGGACTATCACATCCGCCTTTCAGCCAGTAGTTCCCCGATTTCCCAAACCGGTAGTAGCCGTTTGACACTCGTAGGAACCCTCGAAGACGGAAGTCGTTTTCTTCTGAGGATGGACCACGTGGCGGAGTCACCGCAAAGTCTCCGGCAGCCATTCCAACAATTTGAACCTCTTCACCGGCGTTCGGTTCGTCACTAATCGCGATCATCTTGCCGCGGCGAAGGGACGCCTTGTAATTCCATTCGCCAATCTGATTGGGGGCAAAGCGAACCATCCAAACGTTGCCAGAATCGGCACTCGTTTCGGCAGCATTCCCGTCTGCCGCATAGAAGCCACGGACCGTCTTAGTGACGCCGGTTTCTTTGTGCGTGAACTGCACCAGCAACCGAAAGTCCGTAAATGGGTTAGGCGCTGCAGTCTCTGAAGTCGCCGGACCTTCAATCTTCAGGGTCAGGCAACCCCATTTTGGGACCTTCCCGGCAAACACGTCACGTCGTAACTGAGCAGCATCCAAACTGGTTGCGAAAAGAATGGCAAGAACGATCGACCGACCGAAGAAATTCACGGCTTCCCTCTCTCTAAGAATCAGTGCAGCATGAAGAGATGAGTGCGATCTCTCACCCGGCTAAGCACTTCCGACACCTTACTGTAGCCAGTGTTCTATCAACCGATAAACAGCAGCGGCATCAGTGCAGACCAATAGGAAGCAAAGCCCGGTTGGGCACACCCTCAAGGCAGTCGGTTTGACTGGTCGGTTAGTTCTCGAACCTGACTCGCAACATCGGCAGTCAACATCTCTGACAGACATCGCCAGTCCCAGTTCCCGTTGGGTTCACCGGGCGTATTCATGCGAGCCCCACTATCCAGCCCCAGGAGATCCTGGACAGGCACAATGACCGTATCCGCCGCTGAATGAAACAGCCCCTTCATCATATCGATGTGCAGGTTGTCTGAACCGTTCGAAAGAAATGGCTGCAGCAATTCGTTGTTGTTGCCATCGCGACAACGTGCGTCGTACCAGCCGCGGACCGTGTCGTTATCGTGCGTCCCAGTGTAGGCGACACTGTGATCAGGGTAGCTTTCCGGACGATGGTACGGATCGTGAGCGTGGTCGTATCCGAACTGCATCACACGCATGCCCGGTAGCTGCAAACGATCACGCAGCGCGTGGACTTCATCGGTAATCAGCCCAAGGTCTTCGGCAATGATGGGGACATTCCCAAGCTCGTCTCGAATGCGCGCGAAGAGATCATCACCGGGAGCCGGCACCCATCGACCAGAGATCGCATTCTCCGCGTCGCCGGGAACTTCCCAATACGATTCGAAGCCTCGAAAGTGATCGATCCGCAACAGATCGAAAAGCTCGAATGCCTGCTTAAGCCGCTTTACCCACCATTCGAATTGTGTTTCCGCAAGGCGATCCCATCGATACAGCGGATTGCCCCACATCTGCCCCGTCTCGCTGAAGTAGTCTGGGGGAACGCCTGCAACGACGTTTGGCCTACCATCGTCGCCAAGTTGAAACAGACTTTGGTTGCACCAAACATCCGCACTCTCGAAGGCGACGAAGATGGGCATATCGCCGTACATACGAACGTTATTTTCGTTCGCGTAGGCCTTCAATCGTCGCCACTGCAAACTGAAAACGAACTGCTGGAACTTGCTGTATGCAATCGCGTCGGTCAGCTGCGCAGACGCAGCTTCAATCGCAGCAGGCTCGCGCTTTACCAGCCCGTCACCCCAGGTGGTCCAGTTGGACGAATCTGTTCCTTTGGCGATCGCTTCGAAGAGAACAAAGTCGTCCAGCCAATCGCGATTCCTGATACAGAACGCTTCGAACTCGTATTCCAGTTCAGGAAACGAACCAGCCTGAAACGTCGCAAACGCCTCGGCCAACAGCGAATCCTTCAGGCGACCTGCTTGCTGATAATCAACTCGCCCGGAATTCGTTTGCGTGTACCCAGCGTCCTCAAGTTGCTGTTCGGTCAACAGCCCGTCATCGACCAACTGATCACAGCTAATCAGCAAAGGGTTACCGGCAAACGCTGAGTAACTACTGTACGGCGAGTTCCCCGCCGCAGGTGGCCCCAACGGAAGCAGCTGCCAAATAGACTGCCCGGCATCGCGCAGGAAATCTACGAATTCGTATGCCCCGGGACCAAGATCACCAATATGCGATCCGCGCGGCAAGCTGAAGATGGGTAGCAGAATTCCAGATGATCTGGGGAAACGCATGGCACGACCGAATCGAAAACAAAGGGCGTGCTGCTACCCGTTTGATAACAGCACGCCCGGTAGTGTTGCAGGCCGCAAGCGTTTTCAAAAGTTGATCCTGCGTCAATTCGTTGGAACCGGACCAATCATCTCCGACCCAACCGCGTAGAACCAACCTGCGTTCTCTATCCTGCCTACTGAAGCGGCTCAACTTTCCAAATGTCGTCGGCGTACTGCTGAATTGTGCGGTCGCTTGAGAACCAACCGCTGGACGCCGTATTCAGAATACTCTTCTTCGTCCAGTCGTCTTGATCCTTGTACGCTTCGTTCACACTCTGCTGAGCATCAATGAAGCTACGCAGGTCGGCGATTGACAGCCACGGGTCGTACGGACTTCGAAGCCCTTCTGTCAGCATGCTAAAGACACCCGGTTCAGACGCGCTAAAGCGTCCACCTTCGAGCAGCCGCATGATACGTTCGATATCGTCGTCGCCTGCAATGATGGCGTTCGGATCGTAATTCTCACGAGTCCGAACTACGCCGTTCGCGTCGAGCCCGAACAGGAAGAAATGCTCTTCGCCAACCTGCTCACGAATTTCAATGTTCGCACCGTCCAGCGTCCCGATTGTCAACGCTCCATTCATCATGAACTTCATGTTGCCGGTTCCAGAAGCTTCCTTACCGGCTGTCGAAATCTGTTCAGACAACTCAGTTGCCGGACAGATAATTTCCATCGCGGAAACTCGGTAGTTCGGCAGAAACACAAGCTTCAATAGTTCGCTTGCCTGAGGATCCGCGTTCACCACCTTCGCAACGTTGTTGATCAACTTGACGATCAACTTCGCAACGAAGTAACCCGGTGCCGCTTTGCCTCCAATGAGAACACACCGAGGAACCATGCCTTCGGTCTCGCCACGAAGAATCTTGTCGTACAGATGAATCACATGCAGCACGTTCAGCAGCTGCCGTTTGTATTCGTGAATCCGTTTCACCTGCACATCAAACAGTGCAGACTCCATCATGGTGATGCCGGTTTCTCGTTCGACGTATTCCTTGAGCTTCAACTTGTTCTGCAGCTTGGCAGCATGCCACTTGTCCCGGAACGCTTTGTCTTCGGCAAACGGTTTTAGCTTCGAAATGCTCTCGAGGTTCGAAACCCAATCGTCGCCAATCGCTTCGTTCACGAGGGCAGATAGACCAGGGTTGCAGTAAGCCAGCCATCGCCGTTGCGTCACACCATTCGTCTTGTTGTTAAATCGCTCCGGCCAGAGCTGATGGAAGTCGTTAAACAATCCGGCCTTCAAGAGTTCAGAGTGCAAGCCAGCCACACCGTTGACTGAGAAGCTCCCAACGATCGCAAGGTAGGCCATCCGCACGTGCGGGTGCTCTCCCTCTTCAATCAGAGACAACCGGCGCAGCAGTGCCGGATCGTCGGAGACGGTTTTGCTGACTTCCTGCAGGAACCGGTTGTTGACCTCATGAATGATCTCAAGCAATCGCGGCAACAGCGAACTGAACAACCCTACCGACCAACGCTCAAGAGCTTCAGGCAACAGCGTATGATTTGTGTAGGCCATACACTGCGTCGTAATGTCCCACGCTTCATCCCACTCAAGCTCATACTCGTCCATCAGCAAACGCATCAACTCCGGCACCGCGCAGGCCGGGTGTGTGTCGTTCAGCTGGAAGCAATTGCTGTCAGCAAACTGGATGAAGTCTTTTCCATGCTGCTGAGTCCACTTCTGCAGCACGTCCTGCAGACTCGCTGACACGAGGAAGTATTGCTGCTTGAGACGAAGTTCCTTCCCGTTCTCACTCGAATCGTTCGGGTAAAGAACCATCGTAATTTGCTCGGCCATGTTCTTGGCGGCAACAGCTTCGGTGTAACTGCCCGCGTTGAACTCTGCGAGGTCAAACTCATTCGTCGCACGCGATCGCCAGAGACGAAGGGTGTTGACCGTTTGGTTCCGGTGACCGGGAATCGGCACATCAAATGGAACCGCCAACACGTCCTGGCAATTCGACCACCGCACTCGCGGCCGGCCTTCGCGATCGTGGAAGTGTTCTGTATGACCGTAGAAGTGAACTCGACGAGAATCCTCCGCGCGTTCAACTTCCCATGGGTTCCCGTTGAGCAACCAGTGGTCTGGATGTTCGACCTGCCGACCATCTTCGATCACCTGACGGAACATGCCGAATTCGTACCGCAGCCCATACCCGGTCACAGGCAGCTTCAAATTCGCGCAGCTATCCAGGAAGCAAGCAGCGAGACGTCCGAGCCCACCGTTACCGAGGCCAGCGTCGAGTTCCTGGTCTGCGACTTCTTCTAGTTGAACACCAAACTCATGTAGCACCTTGCGGACTGTTTCTTCAAGGTCCAGGTTCGCCACAGCGTTGGACAGCGACCGACCAATCAGAAACTCAAGCGACAGGTAGTAGACTTTCTTCTGTCCACTTTCGTCCATCCGTTGTTGAGTCTCGTGCCAGTGCGTCATCAAGCGATCGCGTACAGCCACGGCCAAGGCGCGGTAGAGGTACTCCGGGTCGAGTTCTCGATAATTGCAGCCAAGTGTGTACTTGAGATGCCGGACGATTTCGTTCTCGAAACTGTCCAGGACTTCAGGCGATTCAATCAGCAGACTTTTGGACGATGACATGTTGCGTTTCAACAATCTGTGAGTTGGAAGGAGACCGCGTTGTATCCGTATCGGCTACTTAGCCAGAGCGCATGAGTTACGGAATTCGGCGGCTCGATTCATCAAAATAGAGCTTAGCGACAACATTCACGCCGACTAGATCAGTGCCCCAACCAAATTGCCCCAACACACAACTCAGCCACAGCCTGCTGTTTTCACAAACGCCGTCTTGACTCAGACTAGCCCGGCCGTGCCCAACTGGCACTTTCTGCGTGTTACCTTGTCTTGGCTGCGAACCTGAACCCACAGACACACTTCAGAACGTGCAGCCCAAACAACTTAAGGGGTGAGCGATGCCACCGGCAGCATCCAGGCTGTCTTCGGTTCAAGGGCATCACTGGCGGCCAATTGCATGACGTCCTGAGGTGAAGCAACCAGCAACAACCGGCCAGGCGTTTGGCTGTCTGGTCGATCTTCAGAAACCGCCAGCCGGGCCGACTCGATCGAAACCTCGTCCGGTAGAGTCACAATTACTGACGCGTCGCCTTGAGCCGTCGTGGTAAAGTCCGTTAGTGCGAGGGGTTCGCCAACGGTCAACCACAGTCGTAACGTCCGCTCAACTTCGATCTTTGGCAAGCCGCGAAACGTGACTCCAAGTCGATGTGTTTTCCCGTCGAACACCGCCCGAGCAGAACTGGTCTGTTCAAGCTTGTCATCTGCCGGTCGGAAGTTAATTACGTACAACTCCTCAGAACGAAGGATCTCTGCAAAGCCAGCATCGCTCGCCAGTTCTCTTCGCAGTGCGCCGATTTGATCTTTTCTCGCCGCAACCGCCCGCTGGAGCTTTTGTGCTTCACCTGCGTTTTGCGAATGCGTTGTCGAGAACGATTGCCATGTCAGAATCGCAGTCAGAAAACAGGCCGCAATTGTGCAGGCAGCAGTGAACACCCAATCGTGTTCTCGAAGCCAACTGAAGCGCGTGCTTGCTGAATCGGTTTCTACTCTAGCCAGCAAGCGGTCTTCCAGATGATCAGGCGGCTCGATTGGAGTGATCGTTGTTGAGAGTTCGGCGAGTGTCGCTTCTGTCTGAGCCATAATTCGAACGCAACCAACACAACCCGTGTCCAAATGCGCGCGGAGTACGTCTGATTGCTCGGTGGAGGCCTCGCCGAGCACGTAGTCTGGAATCAGGTTTTGGAGTTCTTCGCAATTCACTGGATGCTCAATGGTTTTCCAGATGAGTCAGCGGGATTCAGCTTCTGTCGTAGCGTTGTGATTGCAGTGCGAATTCTGGTTTTCACTGTCCCGAGTGGTAGCTGTAGTTTGTCCGCAATCTGCGAGTGCGAGTAACCATCGAAGAAGGAAAGCTGCAGCACCTGTTGATAAGTCGCGTCGAGTTTCCGGACAGCAAGCGAGACTTCCGAATCTGATTCGGGCACCGATACTGAAGTCAGATCACTCATCATATCAGGTGTCAGTTCTTCACTCCGCTTTCTCACTCGTAAACGATCAATTGAACGACTGCGTGCCAGCAAAAGAACGTATGTCTTTACCGAACTGCGTTTCGCATCGAACCGATCCGCTCGGCTCCAGATTTCCTGGAATATATCCAGGAGTACTTCTTCTGCATCATGCTGATTCCCCAGCACACGCACACAGATCCCAAACGCTCGATTCTTATAACGACGATACAGTTCGCGCAGGGACTCAGCGTCGCCATCTTGAATGGCGGTCATGAGTGCTAAGTCGTCTGTTTCGACGGCCATAAGTTTCAGCGAACGGAGGCAAATGTTTTGACGAGCATTAAAAGCCGCGACTTGGCTAGTGTACCAATTCGGACTGTGCCGACTTCCGATTTAGCCCTCCAGTGCCATCGCCGCCAGCCCCACACAACTAAGCGTTTCTACTTTTCGATGATTGATCGCTTCTCCTCGGCAATCATCGCGAAAGTCGCTGAGAAGTACGGATTCAGCCGCAACGCGTTATCGAAGTGAACCCGCGCGGTGGTTGCTTCGCCAAGAGCATCAAAGATCATTCCGGCATGGAAGTGAATCAGAGCATCTTTTGCTCCCGTCGACAGAGCCCGTTCGATGTTACTTCTCGCGTCAGCGAGTTCTCCTGCTCGAAATTGAGCCCAGGCAAGCGTATCGCAGGCATGGATACTTTGACGGATCAGAAAATCCTTCTCCGCAATCTCGACAGCAAGCTCAGGTGCTCGTTGATGATCGGCGAGAAACAGTGCGTACTCTCGATAGTGCGGTTCGGCGGCCGTCTTAGCTTCTTCTGCCATTCCCGCTTCGGCTTTGTCCAACCACCGTTTTGCTTCAGAATTCAGCCCCATCAAAGCAAGCACATCACCAAGCTCGGCCATCATGGGCGGTTCACCATGAAGTTCGACCGCCACACGAAGAAGCTGCTCAGCATCGTCCAGGAAATCTGTCGCCGCCAGCAACCGCGCTTTGCCAACCATCGCCGGACCGTAGTTCTCGACAAGTTCAAGTGCTCGGTCGTAGTGCAACCGTGCGTTCTCCGGACGGCCAGTTTGGTGATGGAACGTTGCCAGCCTTAGCTCGTACCAAGCCATCGCGTCTGCAGAGAGGTCCGATTCAACAGCGTCCGCATACGCCCGATACAGCAAGTTGAAGGCTTTATGCAGGTCGCCTGTCAGCTGTGACAGTTGAGCCTGCCGAACGAAGACGGCGGCGTTCTCTTCCAACTGCGACAGCTTTGAATAAGTCCGCGACGCCGCTTCGTACCGACCCAATTCGATCTCTGCGTCGCCTTTCATCGCAAGTGCAGACGCGGCCTTCGGATTAATTTTCAATGCACGATCTGCCTCAACAAGCGACTCGCGAAAGCTGTGTTGAGCCAGCAAGACCGAAGCCAGTTGCGTACGTGCGGGAACCGATTTGGGAAGACTCTGCAGAACCGATCGAAGCCGCGACTCAGCTTCGTGAAACGCAGCGTGATCGTCCGTTTCTTTGGCAAGCCGAGCGTACAGCTTCGCCAATACGATACCGCTGCGATGATCGTCCGGCCGTTTCAGAAGCCGCGCTTCGAACCGCGCAATCGACTGTTCCGTGGGAATCAAACCAGAGCGGCTACGTCGTTCTACAACGGCCTTGTTCTTCGCCTTCGGTTTAATGACTTCGTCAACAGCAGACTGAACCGGAACAAGACACGCAACGACCACTGCCGCCGAAGCAGGCACGAGAAGAAAGAAAAGACTCTTAAACATAGAAGGCTCGTTTTATAGTGGTCGATGCGGTCCTGATAAATTCAGATCAATCGCTGTTGGCTAACCGGACTGTGGTTCACTTTTTTGCTCTTACTTAGGCACTGGCAGCGTCAGTTTGGCGGGCCGAGATACGGAAACACGTCGAGAAAATCGACATCATTCCCGTCCACTCCGTCTCCCGTGACTGCGCCTTTTGTGAGAAGGTTTAGCTCGGCGTCAATCACATCGTCTTCCAGCCTCCGGCCATTCAGGAAGCCGCTACTGTCACTCGTGTTCACCGTGAGAATATCGGGCAGCAGGATCAGTGAGATCGCCTTTGCGGTATCCACATCACCGCCATTCAGGCTGGTGATAATCTCGTTCATATCCGACCGAAACTTCCGCCTATCCGCGCGAGGGGCGGTGACGTTGAATTCGTCTTTGCGACCTGACTTCACCAACACAGTTGCAATGGCTGGCCGCCCTGCCCGATCGAACTGCTTGTCTTTAAAGACAGTCCGAGCCCAAACACCAACGTTCGGACCGCCAAGTGTTGACGATGGCACTTCGATACAAATCGCTGACACGTTGAGACCTGCAAAGAAGTCGTCACCGGTAAAGTTGAAGCCGTCGTTGAACCCATTGAGATCAAAGAAGAATGGATCTTCAAACAGGCCGGCACGCATTAAGCCGCCGCCAAACCTCGACTTCACATTTACGGTTCGTTCCGTACGCCCGCGAGCAATCAACTTGTTGTCTCGGAACAGACTGGCCACCTGAATGCCGTTTCGGCGCGCAGACGAGAACTGAACTCGAAAACGAACGTCCGGCTTCGCGTCTCCATCCTGATCAACAAGAAATTCGTAGCGAGCTCGAGCCCGAAAGTTCATTGGACTTAGGACACCCGCGCCGGGATTGACCGTCATGATCATGACGGTGTTGTCTGGATTCTCTGGCGACTGAAACACGTAGAGGTCGTTCACATCCAGACGCCCATCTTCCATCACCGATGGCGAATCCAAATGATCAGAAGCGACTGCGATCATTCCTGGGAGCAGAAGCACGGCAACAAACAGGCGAATGAGATGGCGATGACGAGGCACGATTTCGCACTCCAGCTGTGAATAGATCGGGGGAACGCCCTCACCAGACTACGCCGACGAATTAGCGACGACGCACTGCATGATGTGAGGTCAAAGGCTGTTACGAGGCTGGACATCAAATTGGATTTCGGATTCCCAAACTTTTTCTGCGAACCGTAGCCAGAACCACTCTCTCGGCGATTTTTGGTTTTTCGAAATCCAAACCGGCCGTTGAGCTCGTACCAACACCGGATCCCTATCTGCCCAAGCCTCAAAGAGAGAACTCGCATCGTGAATAAGCCGCAAACGTTTTCATCTTTCCACCGCAGCCCAAAGAGACGGCGACGGAAGACTCAACAGTTGGAGGCTTTGGAGACCCGGTGCCTTCTCGCAACGTTTCAGCCTTTGGCCACCGCGAACGATGGCGACGAACTAAGCCTTCGAGATGCGATCGAACTTGCGAACGCCAATGGTGAAAACGATGTCATCTCGTTGGAAGCTGGCGAGTACATCCTGACGAGCGACCAAGGTGACCTGGATATTGCGGATTCGGGAAGCCTCACACTTCGAGGACAAGGCGCGGGAGAGACAATCGTCTCTCAGAGCTTCGTTGACCGAGTTTTTCAGGTTCTCGATAACGCCGAAGTCGTATTCGAGAACCTGACGATCCGGGGTGGTATGGCAACCGCAGGTGGCGGCATCCATAACGAGGGCGAAGTGACACTAAGCGGAGTGACGATCGAGGAGAACACTGCTGAAACAGATGGTGGTGGAATCTGGAATGGGGCCGGAAGCATTCTTCTGACGAATGGAACCATCATCTCACTCAACACGGCGGGCGGTAATGCCGGCAACAATGGCGGCGGCGGAATCTACAACGGCTCGGGCGCGATCGAGGCTGACGGTTCTACTGGGCAGGTCGTCATTTCAAACAATCTGGCCACAGGCAGTTCTGGTTCTGGTGGAGGTATCCTCTCACTCGACGGCTCGGTCGAACTACACAGCACAAACGTCGAATTCAACAGCGCGAATCGGGCTGGAGGCGGCATCGAAATTGTGGTCGGCGACTTGATAATCGACGATTCGAACCTTCTCTCCAACGACGTCAATGGAATCGAATCTGGCGAACCGGCTCCTGGAAACGGTGGCGGCCTACACGTCTCTGGTGCAGCAGATATCCGTATCTCCAACTCCACTGTGTTTGGCAACGAGGCGGCTCGGGAAGGCGGCGGATTGTGGAACCAGGCCGGTGCAGACATGCATGTGACCGACACGGTCATCTCCGGCAACTTCGCGTTCGGTGATGCGGCCGATGAAGGCGGCGGTGGCATCTTCAATAACGGCGGGGAACTTCGGCTTGTTGACGTCGAAATCGAAGACAACTTTGCCGACGGCGATGCTGGTTCCGGCGGCGGTATCCTGAATGCAACGAATGGATTTGTGAAGATCGTGGGAGGTTCCATTACCGGCAACATTGCCAACAGAGCGGGTGGCGGAATCGAAGATCAATCCAACAGCGGACTGGGCCTATGGCTGCAGGATGTCTCGCTGGATGGAAACAACGCGGGCTTCGCACCAGATGCAATCCCGGCTCCCGGCAACGGCGGTGGGCTACATGTGACAGGATCCGGCGACGTCCGGATCGATGGTGGAACCGTCAATAACAACGTTGCGGGGCGGGAAGGCGGTGGACTTTGGAATGGAACAGGAAACATGTCGATCCGCAGCGTCGAGATCGCTGGCAACATTGCATCCGGTGACGCTGCCGATGATGGCGGCGGCGGAATCTTCAACAATGGAGGCGACGTGCGGATCGTTTATTCCAGTGTCGAAGACAACGTCGCAAATGGCGTGGCTGGTTCTGGCGGAGGCATTCTGAATGCAACCGATGGGTACGTAAAAGTGCTCCGCAGTTCGATTACCGGTAACATCGCAAACCGAGCTGGTGGTGGAATTGAAGATCAATCGAACGCCGGCCTTGGAACCTCGCTTTACGAGGTAACGCTCGACGACAACAACGCGGGCGTTGGGCCAGATGCGATTGGCTCTCCCGGGAATGGTGGAGGACTCCACGTGACTGGCAGCGGCGACGTCGTCATTCGTGGAGGAACCGTGAACGGCAATGTTGCAGGACTTGAAGGCGGCGGACTCTGGAACGGAACCGGCGACATGCAAATTGTTGGAACCGAAATCGCAGACAACATTGCTTCCGGAGATGCTGCTGACGACGGTGGCGGCGGCATCTTCAACAACGGCGGCGACATGCAACTTCGCTACGTCGACATTGTCGATAACGAAGCCGACGGTCTGAGCGGCAGTGGTGGAGGTATCCTCTCACTAGATGGTGACCTCGATCTGTATCGGGTTCGCATCGAAGACAACGTCGCCAATCGCGCGGGTGGCGGGGTTGAGATTGTAACCGGAAGATTCGAAGCCGTCCGTTCGGTTCTCAGCGACAACGTTGCCGGACCACGTGGTTCTGCAAACCCAGGAAACGGCGGAGCTCTACACGTATCAGGCGCAGGGGCGACGGTACACATCGTCCGTTCGCAGGTCACTCGCAATGAAGCGGGCAAAGAAGGTGGCGGTCTTTGGAACCAGACCGGCAGCGTCATGATTGTTGACCGTTCAGGCATCTACGACAACGAAGCGAACGGAACCGACGGCGGTGGCATTTTCGACAACGGTGGCCGACTGGAAGTGATGCGATCCCGCATCGGCGGCAACAGCGCCGCGCGGCATGGTGGAGGGATTGCGATTAGCGAAGACGCAACAGCGGAGATCTTTCGATCTCGAATCTGGTTCAACGACGCTGACGAAAATGGCGGCGGGGTTTACAACAACGGCGATGCCGAAATCACTCGCACGTCCTTCCGAGGCAACGACGCTGGCGGTTCAGGAGATTCGATTTTCACAGACCGTGATGGCGACACAGACACCAACCGAGTTCGCGAACGCAGAAGCCATCGACGGTTCTTCCTGTTCCGACGACGCAACCGCCGATAGAAGTTGCGCGGGCTTAGCGAGGGAACGCCAGCGCGATTCGTCGCACATTTGACGGATAGATCGGTCGAATCAATTAGCAGTCGGCTTTTACGGGCTCATTCTCCCGACCACGGCTACCCAGTAACCTACGCTCCCAGAAACAGCGGTATCCGGGAGCGGGACGAATGATCAAGAAACTCATCAAACGCACACTACTTGTTGGGGCAGCTTTGGCGGTCGCGGCCATTCTGTGCGCCATCGTCTGCATCTACCTCGCATTCCAGCAACCGGACTTCTATGCAGAACTGCGAACTTCGGAACCAGCACCTACCCAGAATGAAGACGTTGAACAACGGGTTGCAAACCTTGAAGAATGGGCTCGAAAGTCACTCTCTCTTCAGCGTGCCAAAAAACGTGGAGAAAACAACAAGGCCGCTCAGGAATACGACCCGCAAACCGATACGTTTTCTCTGCGGCTGTCACAGAGTGAACTCAATGCAGAGCTGAATTCCAAGTCTGATGGCGATGTGCGCGAACCTCGGATTCGATTGATGGAGAACCAAATTCAAGTCGGTGCAGAGATCGCCGCAAACGAGAAACAGGTTGTGTTCTCAGTCGATCTCCAACCCACGGTCACACCAAACAGCACTTTGGAACTCGACATCCAAGGCGCCCGCATCGGAAAGCTGCCACTCCCTTTGAACTGGCTGCTGAGCTTCGTTGGCGACAAGAAACTATCAAACAAAGTTCGTCTCGGCATGAGCGGTGAGCGTCCCGTCTTCGCCGTCGATCTCTTCAAAGACGAACGACGTTCAGCCCGAGTGAAGTCCATCAAAACCTCACCCGGCGAAATAACCATTGAGTTCCTCGCACCGCAATTGAAGAAGTAGAGCACGGATCTGCCCGCGACCTTCTGGCCAAATATTCAACAGACCTCGCTGACCGGATCCCTTCAGAACTTTCTTAAGACATCGTGCATGTTGGCCGTAAAAAAAGCCCGAGCAAATTGCTCGGGCTTTCGGTTGGTTTGGTCAACTTACTCAAACTCAATCCCAGCTAAGGCTTCCGCCTGACTGGTATTCGGTTACTCGCGTTTCGAAGAAGTTCTTCTCTTTCGCGAGGTCAACAGTTTCGCTCATCCATGGGAATGGGTTTGGGCTGTTGTACTGGGTTGGCAGACCGATGCGTTCCAGACGACGGTCAGCCATGTGCTGGACGTAGTCACGGAACAAGCCGGCGTTGAGACCCATGATGCCGCGTGGCAGGCAGTCTTCGGCGTACTCGATTTCGAGTTCTACTGAAGTGCGGATGCGGTCGACCATTTGAGTTTGGAACTCGTCAGTCCACAGTTCCGGGTTCTCAGACTTAATGCCGTTGATCAGGTCCAGACCGAAGTTCATGTGAGTCACTTCGTCGCGAAGGATGTACTGGAACTGTTCGCCAATACCCTTCATCAGGTTGCGGCGGTGCAGTGACAGAATCATTGCAAAGCCGCTGTAGAAGAAGATGCCTTCCATGATTACGTAGAAACCAATCAGGTTTTTCAGGAACGCCTGAGCACCTTCGAAGGTTTCTGTCGTGAAGTCGGGGTCCATGATCTCGCGAGTGAGTTCCATTTCGAACTCATCTTTCTTCGCGATGGATGGAACCTCGTTGTACATGTTGAAGATCTCGCCTTCATCCAGGCCAAGACTTTCAACAACGTAGTGGAAGGTGTGCGTGTGCAGAGCTTCTTCGAAGGCCTGACGCAACAAGTACTGACGGCACTCTGGATTTGTGACGTGCTTGAAAACAGCCAGAACCAGGTTGTTACCAACAAGCGATTCGGCGGTCGCGAAGAAGCCAAGGTTCCGCAGAATGACCAGACGTTCGTCTTTGGTGAGCTTATCGCCCTTCCAAATTTCGATGTCCTGATTCATCGGGACTTCGGTTGGCATCCAGTGGTTCGCACAACCATTCAGGTAGTGTTCCCACGCCCAGTTGTACTTAATTGGCATCAACTGATTGACATCAACCTTGGCACAGTTGATGAGTCGTTTTTCGGATGCTTTCACTCGGGCTTCACTGCCGACGAGCTGGGATTCCATTGTTGCAGTTGGGGGTGTCATCGTGACTCCTGCTGTTCCTAAAGATTCCGTGAGGAGGGTTCACTGTATCGCCTGCGGCAGGTTCGAAAACCGTTTGGAGGGCTGTCTTCCGGTAGTTTGCGGACTACACAGAATATCGGCGAGTAGGCCTTGCAGACCTAAGTGAACCCCAAGGTATTGTGGTCACCGCTTAACCGGAGCACTATATGGCGATTAATCGAAAATCTGTCAAACACCAGTGATTTCCGCAGTGAGCTTGATGTGGAGGCTCTGAGACAAGTGATTTTTGGCCGCTGGGCTGTGTGAAGATTTTGCAAAGTTTCACCAATTCCATGGCCTCGTGGCGGAAAGACGCACAGTCAGGCAACGTGGCACTTTTGCAGATTCCATGTGAAGATTGACGCCTGTGCGGGGCCTACGGCGTTCGCCATTTGTCGCACCGCATCGGTGCATTTCGGCATTTGCAGCGGCACCAAGTGCTTGTTCGCTTTTTCCTCCCGCCGCTGCCGGTACACTCGTCCGTCCAAAACAGAATCTAAGCCAGAGATCATACGATGAGCTATTTCGCAGACATCCCTCAAATTCAGTACGAAGGTCCGGACAGCAAGAACGCTCTGGCGTTCAAGCAGTACAAGAAAGACGAAGTTGTCGAAGGCCGTACCATGGCCGACTGGCTTCGATTCAGCGTTTGTTACTGGCACACGTTCCGAGGCACCGGCGTAGACCCATTTGGTGCTCCAACAATGATCCGTCCGTGGGATGATGGAACCGATTCTGTCGACAACGCGAAGAAGCGAGTCCGCGTTGCGTTTGAGTTCATCCAAAAACTCGGAGTGGACTATTACTGCTTTCACGACCGCGATGTTGCTCCCGAAGGCCCAACGTTAAAAGAAGCCAACGCCAATCTCGATGCGATTGTTGCGGAACTGAAGGCTCATCAGGACAGCACCGGTATCAAGCTGTTGTGGGGCACAGCAAACCTGTTCTCGCACCCTCGCTACATGCACGGAGC
>JBGCDN010000422.1:0-3962 GCA_045105495.1 Planctomycetaceae bacterium | reverse complement strand
TGCCTTGGGGAACTCGGACTGCAGTTCTCCAGCAGACTTGCCAAACACCTCTTCCAAATCGCGTTTACGCTTCTTCGCATCCGGCTTAGCCAACGGCAATTCTTTGCCAATCAGCTCAACGTACTTTGCGTACTGTTCCTTGTATTTCGTGACCAGCAACCAATGCATCGACCAAGCATGCACGTAGGCCTGCCCCGCAAAGATGTCGCCACGAAACGCCCGGTCTTCTGCGACGAGGGATGACCAATTGATGTTACGCGCTGCGCCGACAAGTCGTGAGTAGCGAACGCTTACGCGAGACGGGCCGCGACTAATTTTGTCGCTGTTGCCTTCGAACCCGGTAGCGATGCCTTCATTGAACCAAGCCGGCGTCGGAGCCAATCGCTGTAACAGATGCTGATTGAAGACTTGCTGATGGATTGCTTCGTGCAACGGAGTTTCAAACGTCAGACATTCTGTCATTCGAATGACAAGCCAATTGGTGAGCGGCGAATAGAAACCAGCCACGTTGCCAGCAGAAAGCCCCGCACCGCCTGTGATTGAGCTGTGGTATTTCTCAAAGTCGGCGTCTGATTCGAAGATCAACAAAACCAGTGGATGTGTTGGCGGTGTCGTCTTCAGTCGAGTGCGTTTTGTGAACGACAGGAAGGTTTTCTCGACAGACTTTTGAAACTTCGTGGCCTTCTTCAGGCAGTAAGTCGCTTTCGATTCGGAACTCTTCGGAAGCTCGTCACTGAGTACCAAGCCAACGACGAAATGGCCTTCCGCCCGACCACGAAATTTGGCTTCTCCACCGAACTGTGCCTTCAGGCTCTCGACAACTTCGTCTGGTGTCAGAGGCTGTGGTGGATCGCCTGGGGTGCGTTTTGTGACGACTGCATGGGGAACAATCTGATACTGGCCGTCGTTGAGTTCCAGCACGTGCTGACCCTGACCGGATGCAACCAGTCTTGCCTCGACGGAAACTGCAGTCCCATCTCGATCGCGATAGTCGAACACGTCGGCGTGAGAAGTGTTGCCGACAAAGCCAGCAATCAGAAGTGACTGCAAAACGCGCACGCTAATTCGATGACCATTCATAGATGCATCATGCGTGTTGGTGCGAAGGGCGTCAAACCTCGGAAGAAGCGGTAGCGGGTCTTGGACGCAGAGATCAGGCCCCGAGTCGAGGGGGGAATCGGTAACTCGGGGCCTGATTAAACTACGCTGCAACCGGTTCTACTGTGACATCGACTTCGATCCGAGCCCGCAGTTGGACCTTTTGGTATCGCTCGCCAGTCGCGTCGTACAGGTAGATGACGTTTGTGTCACACGCCCAAACCGCGCCAAGTTTGACGCTTCTGGGTCCATGCAGAAGGTATTGGATTCCACATAGGTTTCCACGCTTAGTGAGTGGTGTTTCAGAGAGCGTGAACTGGCCAATCACCAGATTTTCTTTTTCGCACAGCTGTTCGTGGATAAACTGGCTGACATCGTCTGCCGTCTTGAGATCGCTGGGCGTCAAACTCATCGTGTCGTGTACTCATTAGTGCTCTCATGATGCCAATCCGTTGGTTGTCAGGAACACTATCGGACTCGATCCTCAATCTCTTTGGCGAGGATTTGGCTACGCCGTTTGACCCGAATCAAGAACACTCGCGGCAAACTCGTCGCAAAGCAGATCACTGCCGTTTACTTTTTAAGAACCATCAAAAAGCAACCAGAACAGGCGAAAGTAAAACTAACATGACTATTCCACCTGTATCGCGTCGGGGTTTTCTAGGGGCAACAACAGCGTCTGCTTTTGCGGGCTCGGCAAGAGCGAACGAAAGCGACACATCTACTATCCGAGTTGGAGTCATGGGCCTGAGCCGAGGCTTGTCACTCGCTAAGAATTTTGCAGCTTGTCCGGGTGTGGAAATTCATTACGTCTGTGACGTTGATGAACGCCGCGCGGCGGCTGCCGCTACGGCGATTAATAAGTTGTCCAAGGTGAAAGCCAAGCCCGTCGGCGATTTCCGCACAATCCTCGACGACAAGCAGATCGACGTCTTCGTCTGCGCGGCTCCCAACCACTGGCACGCGCCGGCGTCCATCATGGCGTGTAAAGCTGGCAAGCACGTTTACGTTGAGAAGCCGTGCAGCCACAACGCGTGGGAAGGAGAGCTACTGGTTCAGGCTGCTCGCAAACACAAACGGTGTGTTCAAATGGGCAACCAACGTCGCAGTGCAGTAAAAATCATTGAAGGCATAAAACTGATTCATGACGGAGGCATCGGCAACGTGCACTACTCGCGCAGCTGGTATGCCAACCTGCGAGGACCGATCGGTGACGGAAAGCCGGCAAAGGTTCCCGATCATGTGGACTACGAATTGTGGCAGGGTCCGGCTCCGCGACTCCCATTCGTCAATAACCGGCTGCACTACAACTGGCATTGGGTCTGGCACTACGGCAATGGAGAACTCGGGAACAACGGCATTCATTCCATCGATCTGAGTCGGTGGGGGTTGAACGTCGATTACCCAACACGTGTCACGTCTTCAGGAGGACGTCATTGGTTCAACGATTCTCAGGAAACACCAGACACGCATCTTGTTTCGTTCGAATTCGAAGGAGGCAAACAAATCATGTGGGAAGGGTTAAGCTGCAATCGTCATGGAATTGACGGCGAGTCATTCGGTGTCTCGTTTCATGGCGACAAGGGCTCGCTCACGATGGACAGCTGGGGCTACACGCTTCTTGATAAGAAAGACAAGGAACTGAAAAAAGTATCCGGCAAGGCTGCTGACTTGGTTCACATCGCAAACTTCATTCAAGCGGTTCGGAAAGACGATCCCAGCCTGCTTGCGTCTGAAATCGAAGAAGGACACAAGTCGACTCTGCTTTGCCACTTGGGCAACATCGCCCACCGCACAGGCCATTCTTTGACATGCGATCAGGCAAACGGGCATATCAAGGACGACCCAGCCGCTGCTGACATGTGGAAGCGTGACTACGAATCCGGCTGGACACCGAACGTCTGAAGTTTCACGTTCAAGGCGGGGCAATTGAATTCGTACGGCTGGGCAGTGATACTCGATCCAGCCACGAAGCCCTCAAACCCTTTCGAAGTGGAGACCACTGTGCGCCCATTCGCATTTACTGCGTTCCTAATTTTCCTTGCCACAATCGGAACCGCGCAGGAGAAAACTGAGGACGCGAAGCCAGATAAAGCGGACGCTGCCGAAACAAAGCAGGATGACGCAGTAGCCGTTGACCCCGATGCGCTTGAACGCGTTTCTAAAGACATCCAATACCTGGCGTCAGACGAGCTTGAAGGTCGAGGCGTTGAGACCAAAGGTCTTGCGGTCGCCGCCGACTACATTCGTGATGAATTTAAGAAAGCGGGTGTGAAAAGCGGGTCTGGTGATGATTCGTACTTCCAGTATTTCGATGTCGAACTTCGCGAGAAGCCGATTGATGTCAGCAAGACCAGTGTGAAGTTGGTCATGGATGGCAAGGTCGCTGAACTGGAACGTGGAGAACAGTTTCAGGCACTTACTGTCGGGGCTTCGGCTGAAGCTTTTGGCGATATCGTCTTCGCCGGGTACGGCATTACTGCTCCGGAGTTCGAATACGACGACTACGCCGATATCGATGTCAAAGACAAAGTCGTCCTGATCATCCGTCGCGAGCCAGAATCAGACGACGAGGATGTTTTTGATGGATCGAAGACAACCAGTCATAGCTACGTAGCAACAAAGATCTCGGCCGCTCGTAAAGCTGGTGCGAAGGCCATTTTGTTCGTCAACGATTCAGGCACGAAACCAGACACCGCCATGGCCACTAACAGCTTCGGAGCAAGTAGCGGCACTGCGATTCCGTTTATTCATATCACTCGCGAAACAGCGGATCAGCTGATTGCGGCGTCACCGATTGAAGCTGGTGACAAGAAGTTCACAACGATTGAAGAAGCCGAAGCCTATCTCAACAGCGAACTGAA
>JBGCDN010000421.1:0-17336 GCA_045105495.1 Planctomycetaceae bacterium | reverse complement strand
GAGGGTGTGGAGTTCATCCTGAACCAGGTTTGCGAGGTGGCAGCGGGGCGGCCAATTGCTGTTTGGCAGACTGGCGGCGAATTCGTTGACCCAGGTGTCGCTCTGGATATTCCACTGCTCGTCGCTGCCGCTAACTGGCATGCACTGGCGACGTGGGTTGGTCGATTGGTTCCCACCGGACCAGCGATCATGATCGATATTGGCTCCTCAACGACGGATATCATCCCACTACTTGACGGACGTCCGGTTCCAAACGGACTGACCGATGTCGAGCGATTGCTGTCCGGCGAACTGCTCTACACCGGCGCGCGGCGGACTCCTGTGTTTGCCTTCGCGCATTCGGTTCCGCTGCGGGACGGGCATTGCCCGATGGCTGCCGAGCTGTTTGCGACAACGCTCGATGTGCATCTGATACTTGGTCTCGTTAACGAGGACGAAACCAATACAGACACCGCAAACGGCCGTCCGGCTACGAAGAATTGTGCCTTCGATCGACTCGCCCGAATGCTGTGCTGTGATCGGAACGAACTGACTAGGGACGAAGTTGTCGACATGGCAGAGTTCCTCCACGACGTGCAAAAGCAACGAATTCGCGGCTGCGTCGACAAGGTTCGGCTTCGGCTACCAAGCTTCGACCAGCCACCTGCCGTACTGATTTCCGGCAGCGGATCGTTCTTAGCTGAACGAGTAATCAACAAGCACCAACTCCTACGCGAAGCTGAGATCACGCGGCTGAACTCATTCTTCGATGCCGCAACCGCCGAAGCAGCCTGTGCGATGGCCGTGGCTAAACTCGCCTCCGAGCGAAGTCCGTTCTAACCAATCTTGCAGATGCATTAGCGTGTCGGGGAAACCCTGTCGGCCCATGGACGTAGCCGAGCGTTCATCTAGTCGCGCGCAGCATAAAACGGCTCGGCGACTGCTTGCGGGAGGCAAATCTGTCGTTGCCTCGAATGGCACCCAAGGAATCATCGTCTCGGTGCCGGGCTGATTTTTACAGCTTGAACTTGCGACGCTTTAGCTTGCGGGCTTTGGAGCTCGCAGGCCGGCGACCGTGATTCGCTTTCTTGAGCTTTCGCTGTGTCTTGGCCATCGGTCTGTTCTTCTGAAATGGGTCTGAAAATCGCAGCGGGGCAGTGTAACGCCGCTTGGAGCACGCGGAAAGTGATTTCGGCTCGATTGGTCGATATCGGCAGTCCGAAACGTCAATTCGCCGCCATTTCACACAAATTCATCCATCTTGCCCAGAAGCCGAGGGTAGCCACGACTGGCAGGCTGATCCCCACAAACGAATGTCTCAGGCTGCCGCAGGTTCAATGGCGCTGGAATGGTCCAGCCACATGCGAGTGAGCACAGCAAGGCTATGGGTTCCCATCTTGCGATGGATACTCGCGCGGTGCTTCTCAACAGTCCGCGGGCTAAGAAACAGTACCGCAGCGATTTGTTTGTTGGAAAGCCCCTGTACAAGGTGCTCAAGCACCTCGACCTCTCGGGCTGACAGTTTCAAGAACTCGTCGACGTGATTCGTCTGCCGCTGCTCGCTCATGCAGGCAATCACACGACCTTCAATCCGAATGAGCTTAACTTCGTAGGCTCTATCATGAGTTTGTCACGAAGCAGTTTGAATTGGTGCCCCGGGATTTTGGAGCATCTCGTCGATCTCTGCGGAAAACCGGTTCAAATCACAGAGGCGAGGGCAAAGCACAGTCGCAATACCAAGGCTTGTTACCGGCCCGTCATTACAACTGTAAATACGGCCACTGTTAATAGCGTCCAAGACACTTGTGAGCTGTGATTCCATATTTGATCCCTTCCTCGTTGGCGGGCGGGAAATTAGGAATTAATTTGTCCACGCCTACAGGGTAATTCCACCTATGGAGTGGCCATATGATCATTTATCGACAAGATCATCAGGCAAGTCCTGCTTGAGACCGCCACCTACGGCTGTTGCAACGGTCATGTTTTGCCGGAAGTCGGCGAACCCGCAGCCCGTCAGTTGGTCTGCGACAGCACTTCGGCGACTCGATCGCCACAAATTTGCGGTGGGCAGATGACTTCATCGATGCCAGCCTTTCGCATTCGATTTGCCACGTCTGGGGTTTCCGAGCGAGCGAGCGAGCGACGACCGACACCGTTGTCCCTAGATCCTTGCATGTGATGCCGGCAAGGTTCCGAACCTCCTTGAATCCCAGAATGACGACCGCATGGTTGACCGACCGGATTTGCCCCGGGAAGCCGTAGGTAGAACTATTGGCAATTCGTAATAGCTGCAGGCTGATTGTGGGATCGCACTCAATGATCGCGATGAGTTCGACCAAGTCCGGATCACTCGCTGGCAGCTTCAGCAAACGGCTGGCGACGTCGGGGAACGGTCATAGAGAACTGAACTCGTGCAGAGCTCGCGTCACTTCCTGCCTGGGTGTCATTCGTTTTCTCGAAAGCTAGAGGGAATACAAACCATCATGCGGACATCTTTCGCAGGCTATCGCGGAGTGGTCACTCCGCGGTCTTTCTTCTTTCGAATCTTGCTCAACAAATGATCTCGCATTCGCAACCGGGGCTTCGGTGGTTCGCACACGTGAACACGATTTTTCCCAGAGATCTTCGCTTCATACATGGCTGCATCGGCGAGGCTCAAGAACTCCTCTGACGACTTTGGAAGACTTCCGACATAGCCCAGAACTCCACCAACACTAATCGTTACCGAACACGCAATGCCTTCGTGGCCGTAGACAGTCGTCGCGACACGCTGCTGCAGTCGTTCAGCGACCTTTTGCAGCCCGGGGGCGTTCGCATTGTGCAGCAGCAAGACAAACTCATCACCTCCGAATCTGCCGAGCATGTCAGAGCTTCGCAGCGAATCCTGAAGAGTGCCAACGACGCCACGCAGAACCGTGTCGCCAGCACTATGACCGTACGAATCGTTCACTTCTTTGAAGTTGTCGATGTCGATGAAGATCAGGCCAAGGTCAGAGTCTCCATCAGAGATGTACTGATCGAGACATGCTTCGAAGTAATCTCGGTTAAACGCACCGGTTAAGCCATCTCTTGAAGCTCTCACCGTGACAGCTTGAAGCCGGGCTGTGAGTTCTCGGTTTTCGTTTCCAAGAAGCTCAGCCGTTTGAGCCTGAATGTGTTCAGCCGCTGCTGACATCGCCGTTTGTTCCAACCCACGAACAAACTGTCCTCGCATGTCTTCGATGTCGGTCGAATGAATGGTGAAGAGGTCAGCTGTTTCTGTAAGTCGATCCAGCACACTTTCTATGTGCTTCTCAACTTCTTCTTCGCTCAGACCCAGAAGTTTTCGACCGACCTTCATCAGGTATTCCAGCAGTTCCGCCTTCGGAGCATGGTTGAGGTAATCAACCGTTGCGGCAGAGAACAAAAGCGTATTTGTAAGTGCTGTACCGTTGGCGCCCTGGTGAGATTCAATCTGCTCCAGCGTGGCATGGTGTTGATTCACCGCATCGATGATGAACTGCGGAGCATTCCATGAATTCAGCAGGATCACACTGGCCGAAACGTGGGTGGTGCCCAAAACACGCAGCTCCGTGTCGCGTGGGAATTCTCCCTTGCTGCCCGCCTCTTCAAGCACTGATCCGTATCGAAACTCCTTGCTCTGCAGAAGAGCAAGCCGACCAACATCTGACAGTAACCCGGCCGTGAAATACTCAGCGGGGTTGACTCCAGCGACAGTCAGAACCGGTGCCGACTTGGCGAGTTGTTCTGCCGATGTCGCCATGGTGACGGCGTCACGCCAATAGCGTCTGTAGTGAACTCGGTCGGCGGCCGGAATATCCTCCGGCGGAGCCAACGCGATGGACATCACAATTGAGACGACGGCAGGCTTGCCCAGCAAAGCAATCACCTGTTGCAAATCAGTCACAGTCGTTTGAAGACCACAAGCGGCAGAGTTTGCTACAGCCAGAAGCCGTGAGACAATGGCAGGATCGTTTTTTAGAATGTCAGTAAGTTCAGCAACGCCAAGCTCGGGGTCTGACATTCGCTGCAATGCCTGCAACGCCACAGCAGGCATTGCTCGGAGTCGATATGTTTGCGGGTCCATTGCGGTTCTCCCTCAAGGTGTCTGATTCGTATTACTTGCCAGTGAACTGCAGAAGATCTCTCGCGACCTGCAGCTTCGTCTCGTCCTCAGCATTTGCTCCCGGATTGGTTGGCAAGGGAACTTCTGTGAACGCTCTGGCAAGTGCAAAACCTCCTTCATCAGAAAGATTGCACCCAACGATGTATCTCTGCGAAGCCGAGGCGCTTGACCAGCTAGTGACACCACAGGTCACGGCTGCACAAGGATCGAAGGAATTCCAAAGCAGGAACTCGTTCGCGTTTGCGATCGCGTTCGACGAAACGAACCGCATTCCGTTCAGCGAGTAATTCGTTATCTGAATCGCGTGCCGTGCTCCGTCTGGAAACTGAGCGACAGCGCCCCAGTTCACTTCGTAGCGAAGCTCTCGACGCATATCCTGCCAGAACGAACTTACGATGCACTCGGCGACTTCTTCGTCGAGCCAAATTCCGATCTGCCAGCCGTCTTCAACGCGCTGAATCCAATGCACTACACCCAGCACCAGAGCATCAACACCATCGAGAGCGCTTTGCAAACGGATGCCGACCGACACCCAGCGAGGGCAGAAGGTCGAAGTCAGCAGTTTGAGTTCGCGAGGTGCAATTTCCAGTACGCTGGCGTTTATCGATTCCCCTTTGACGGTGACTCGCGCTTCGACGTTTTCGAAGGCGAATACCGACTCTGTGGGGCATCCTGAATATCGAGACCGCATGAGTTTTCCCCCCTCAATGCCGGCTTTCTGAACCGGTCATACAACATGGTTCACCAGACTCCGTTCGGCCTCACGTTGAGGTAACTGCCCGGTGGCTTCGAGATTGCTGATCTCTCCAACAATCTCACTAAAACCCTCGGCCAGAATCGTGAGAATGTGATCTGCCGCCTGCAGATCTTCCACGGTTCTTTCGCCAAGGCATTGCAGACAGAAGTAGCAAAGCTGCTCTACCTGCTCGGGGACGTCGCCGAATGAGGGGTCAAGACCGGCGACGATCTCCAATATCAATCGTTGAGCGCGAAGAATGGGCTTCGCGGCTTCAACTTCTTTGTTTGCTGCCAGAAGCTCCGCTCCCAGCCGTATTTCTTTCAGTGCAGCCTGATACACGCGATTCAGTAGTTTCAGCTGATCTGTCCATGATGTCTGATCTTGAACTGCGTCCTTAAGGTACTGCGATGGTGATGTCATGTTGTTCGTTCGTTTCGCCTAACCCAGCGATGGAAGAGATGAAGAACCGCCACCAAGTTGGGCAGCCAGAAAGTTCCCCTGCGACTGCAGTTGTTGAACCGCAGATTCAAGGGCCACGAATTCTTCTTCCAGCTGGATACGTCTCGCTTCGAAGATTTCGTTTTGTTTTGCAATCGTGTTGTCTATGTCTTCGATCTTCGCATCGAATTCATCATTAGCTGTCTTAATTCGACCACTGGTTGGGTCCAGCAGGCTTCCCAGTAATTGGTCCAATCTTGAACCAACACCTCGGGTCAGGTTCAGTTCAGCATCGACTCCGGACTGAACCTGGGCGTCTGTCATCGTGACGCTAATTCGAAGGTCACCGGTGTATTCGTTGTCGGCATCACCCGTCAAAAGTCGGCCGCGACCAATCGCTGTCTCTTCAACACCGTTGACGATAAACCGACCAACTACGTCCTGGCCCTGATCCGATTCTGTTCCGTCGAAACCAAGTGCAGACAAGGCCGTTCCAGACAATGCTCCAATCTCAGAAGCACGCCCGTACGTCTCGGAAGTGATCTGCAGCTGTCCGCCTTCAACACCGACAGCCAGACTTCTTCCAGACAGATCCGTTGAGCTGTTTAGTGCATCCTGAACAAGGCTAGCGAGTGCCTCGTTTGTGTAGTCGCCGTCTAACAAAGTCACTGTCGCCGCTGCACCGTCGACTTCGATTGAGAACGTATTGTTGCTCGAATCAATCGTAGTTAGTGCAGCCAATGTGTTGGTCGCTGTCGCGGTTGCCTGTGTCGCAGCCTGGGTGATATCGACTTCAACCGGTGTTCCATCCTGCGTTCGCGTACTCCCACCAAGAAAGCGGACGTTCGCGTTGGAACTGTCACCCGAAAACGAAAACAGCTTGGAGAGATCAGAGTCACTAATCTCTGGAACACGGCCTGACAATACTTCGTTCAGGCGTGATTCATTAAGAACCAAACGACCTGAATTGGAAACTGAAATCCCAATCGCCGACAGCCTGTTGGCATTCGGATTCAAACCGGGAACCGTGTCGGTTACTGCACGACGCAGGTCATCCTGAATGGCCAATGTCGACCGATTACCAAGCAACGCGCCGGCTTGTGCTGTGTCTACGTTGTATGCGCTGTTGTCGTCGATGTACTCCATGACGTTGTTGAATGCATCAACAAAATCACTCACCGCTGTCGCAGCCGTTTCGGTGTTTCGACTAACCGTTAGCGAAATCGCCTCATCGACATCAGCCCCGGACAGTTGCATCGTGACGCCAGAGATCACGTCTTCCACAGTGTTCGTTTCGCTCTCAACGGTAATCGCACCCGGGCCAGAACCCAGTGTAAGTTGCGCGTTGGTAGCTTCCTGAATCGCTGGTCCGCTGAAATCTGGCTTGACCGCCGAACCTGCACTGTCTGCAAGGTTGTTCGTCAACGTGATTGCGTTCGACGCGCCGGTCTGTCCGGAAGTGAGCATCAGGCGATACGAAGAACCCCCCGAAGTTCCATCGTTAATAATGGTCGCCTGGACGCCCCCGTCCGCGTCGTTGATCGCGTCTGCAAGTCCCTGCAGCGTGTTGTTTGAACTATCAACGGTGATATCTGTTGTTTCGCCACTACCGACGCGAAGGCTAAATGTGCCCTGCGTAATTTCTGCCGTCGCTCCTGAAAGCCCTTCCGATCCGATTTGGTGGGCCTGAGCCAGCTGATTGACCGTGACGGAATACACGCCAACTGCTGCATCACTGGCAGCCGTCGCTGTGAGGTTCTCACTACTGGATGTAGCCTGCCTTGTGGAGAACACACTGCCTTGCGAGCGACCCAATCGGTTCGCCACACTACGCAGATTCAACACACCCGCTTCAACACCTTTGAAGGCTGTTTGCCGATCGACTTCTGAACTGCGGCGAGAGTTCAACAGATCCAGTTGATTCTGCTGAATACCGGTCAGGCCTTCGATAATCGACGCGGTATCGATTCCCGTTACCAAACCATCAATGGAGAGCATTTGAGAAGACCTTTCCAGGGCCATGTTGTTTCTTTGTCGCGGGTGGTACTACGCGACGGTGTTTGAGAAAAAGGAGGGCGACCGGTTCTCAACGTTGGCCCGGCCGAGAAGGTCGATCACCCTCCATTGTCGTCGTTGCGAATTAGCCAAGCAGTGACAGAATCAACTGCTGCGACTGGTTCGCGTTACCCAAAGTCGAAGTACCGGCCTGCATCAGAATTTGCTGCTTTGTGAAGTTCGCAATTTCTTCAGCGAAGTCGGTGTCTCGAATAACAGACTCAGCGTTCACTGAGTTCTCCAGCGTTGCACGCAGGTTATTCGTGTTCGACTCAAGCGTATTCTGCTGGAACGCACCCAGCTCACCACGCAGGTTTGTGACGTTGTCGATGGCCTGGTCGATGATGGCTAGTGCATCACTCGCCTTCGATGCCGAGGTCACTTCAATCTCTGACAGGTTGGTGAACTGGTTGTTGGAAACACCCAGCCCAAGTCCTGTTGGGTTCACAGCACTAATACTGACATCAACAGTCTGATTAGCATTGGCACCCACCTGGAACGTCAGTGAGTTGTCGGTGATGGTGACGTTACCGTTGGTTGAACTCGCTGAGTTCACCTTGTCGGCCGCGTCTTCACCAACGGAAACCACTGTCCCCTTGGCACTACCGGCTGTAGACGTCAGCACGTTGCCAACCCCACTTGCAGCGGCACCACCAATGGTTCCCTGGATATCCTGACCAGTGTCAGTTTCCTGAGTCGTACCGAAGCCCGACGAATCGGAACCAGCAGCGATGTTGGAAACAACCTGGACCTGAGCCGAAGCCCCGAAGTCTTCAGTACGAAGTCGAGTTGCACCTGTCGCAGCCGGGTCGTCTTCAGCCACCACTCCGGTCTGCCCCGTGAACTCGTTGATTCGAGACTGAACTTCAGCTCGGCTCAACCCTTCGTTCAAGGTAATCGACACACCGTTGACGGTGAGTGTTTCATCTGCAGCCAGAACTTCCGTCTGTGCTGTACCCGCTGTTTCGGTGGCTCGCTCTGCGACCTGTGTGACGGCGATCTCATATGTACCGGCCGATGTTGAACCTGAATCTGCTGTCAGGAACGTAACGTCTGAGTCTGTTGTGACACCCTGAATACCAGCAGAACCATCCAGAAGCTTCTTGCTGGCAAACTGTGTGTTGTTCGCAATTCGATCGATGGTTTCCAGTGCGTTTGTGATTTCTGCCTGGTTTGCTGCCAGAGCATCATCATCGTTGACACCGGTGTTCGCTGAGTCGAGAGCCAGGCTACGAACTTTCGTAAGTAAACCGTTAATCTCGTTTAGCGCACCTTCAGCTGTCTGAACAACAGAGACAGCTTTTTCAGAGTTCTCAATCGCTTGTCGCAATCCTGAAATCTGAGCACGTTGCTTCTCTGAGATGACCAAAGCAGCCGGACCATCGGCTCCACGGTTCACCTTCAAACCTGACGACAGTCGTTCAATCGACTTGCCCAACGCGCTACTCGTTCGGTTCAGATTATTCTGAGCCATGAGCGACGACACGTTGTTCGAAATAACTAATGCCATTTCAAATCCCCCACTTCAAAAAACGCATTCTCTCAGCCGTGAGATTCAAGGGCACTCCATGCCTATCCTTCTGCTCGCTTAGGCTTCCGCTTCCAGAAAGGCGTCAACAGTCTTTTCAGCTGCCTCAACCGTCGAGTAGGCACCTGCTTTCAGTCGAGCTTTAGCCGCTTCAACAACATCTGTTCTAACCTCTTCAGTACCGACTGCCCGGTTGACAAGCTGCTGCAATTCGCCGGAACGAGCCCCGGAAAAGTGCGGTGCCGGAACTTCCGAAGAAGCTGCTGCTCCGCTCTTCTGGTTCGAACCCTGAATAGGCTTGGAACCCGGAAGATTGACTGAAGATGGATCAATTCGCATGGTGCATTTCTGATGAATCTGAAGGCGACCGGGGCAGTTATCGAAGGCCCCAACAAAAACTTGCGTTACGTGAATGATTCTTAAGTCTTACCCGCCTTGAGACGATCAGTGGTACCAAGCCTGCTGAATGTAACGATTGCGGAAAACAGGCAATTTCAAGGCTCCTGCCAACTGATCATCGCCGCTCTCAACCCGGAAACATTTTCCGGAATACGACCGTAAAGGACCCCAAATCATTGGGTGAAGAACCAGCAAATCCTGAAGAATCCGGTAGCGGTTCCGCAAAAAAATGGGCGACCATCGCTGGCCTCTGCGCTAGCGCG
This sequence comes from Planctomycetaceae bacterium, assembly GCA_045105495.1. Taxonomy (GTDB): domain Bacteria; phylum Planctomycetota; class Planctomycetia; order Planctomycetales; family Planctomycetaceae; genus CAYNWT01. Next base: position 7,809 of record JBGCDN010000421.1, on the reverse strand, counting down.
GGGACGTTGGCGATGATTGTTGGGATGCTGGTCTCAGCGGCTCGCGAACCCGAACCTCAACCCGCCGACGAAACAGACAAACCACCCGCTGCAACGGAAGCCCTTCCACCCATGAAGCCCGCAGCATTGCTCGCTGCCGCCAGGCAATACCTTGAAGCCGGAAACGTTGGCGAAGCGTATCGCTACTTCCAAAAATTCACGGCGATGAACACCGCCGCCCCGCCCGACGAAAAACTGCGGTTTCAGTTGGGAGTTTGCGCCGAAGGCGTGGGCGACAACATAGCCGCGAATCAAATCTACGAATCACTCTCACGAAGCGCCGCAACCAGTGAAATGCGTGCGGCAGCGACGCTGGGAATTGCGCGGCTGAGATTTCGCGACGGGCAGTTTGCCGCGGTTGACCATGTCTTGTCACAAGGCCTGCTCACAGGAACATTCGCTGGCAACAACTACGTCAAAGGCGAAGCTGAATACATTCGAGCCGTCGCTTTATCGCGACTTGGTGGCGGACTGCGATCGGCATCTTTGCTATCGGACACTGGATTGGTTCCCGGTCGGCTGGGCTGGTCGCTGCCACAGGTCATGGCGACACTGGGAACACAAGAACCAGTCGCAGACACCGGTATGCCTATCGAAGTTTCTGGCATTGGCATCGATGCCAGTCTGTCCGTGGTTCTCGAACGTCAGTCACTGAAAGCAGCCGTTGAACAGCTCGCTACGGCCTGCGAACTCACAACACGCTGGTCGACCCGCGCGAACGACAACGTGGAGAACCGATCGACGACGTTGAATCTGCAACTGCGAACCACAGCCAGCGTGCTCGACCAGCTGTTTCATCAACTCGGTCTCACTTGGCGGCTCAAAGATACCACAATCGAAATCGTCTCTACTCAAGAGCTGCCAAAGAAGACCCAAGAGGAGTGGCTCACGTCTATCGCTCGCCGCAGCTTATGGACCGCCGTCACCGCGTTCCCCGACAGCCGCCGCGCTCCACTTGCACTGCTGAGTCTTGGAAATCTTGATGCAGACAACGACCCCGACGAAGCTCGGGCTCGCTACGACGAACTACTTCGGCAATACAGCGCGTCTCCGCTTCGTACGGCAGCCTTGTTCAATCGCGCAAAAGTTGAACTCGCCAGTGGAGATATGAACGCGGCTGAAAACAGCTTTCAGGAATCTGCCGAGTTCGGAACCGGATCGTTGAACGATGCCATCGCTTTGCTGTTCGCAGGCCGGTTGCGTCTTGAAGCGGGAAGCCCGAACGCCGCCAATCCACTATTGCTGGCCATCGGACATCTCAACATGCAACAGTCGGATTCGTCGGAACCATTAGAACCAACTCTACGTGACGATGCTCTCGCAGCCGCCGTCCAGACATTGGCCATTGCTCACCTCGAATCAGACAACCCGCTTTCTGCAAACAACGCGCTTGTACGAAACAAACAGCTCCTGCAATACGACCCATACCGCGATGGAACCGCGTTCCTGACAGCACTCGCCACCTACAAACTTGCCGCAACGCCAGCACGCAAATTGAAGGAAGGCGAGACTCTGATCGCAGCGCTCATTCAGGTACAGCCAGAGATGCTGTTCCCCAGGAACGCGACCGTGCTTATTGGAGAAGCCTGGAACGAACTCGGCGTCACGGCCCAAATGGCCGCCGTGTATTCGTCGCACTTAAAACACGTCCGATCCGACTGGATTCGCAAGCGAATGCTGGTCGCACTGGTTGACTATCACAAACTGGTTGGCGACACAGCTCGCGTTCGACAGTACGTCACTCTCCTTGGTCAAACCGCCGACGGAAAACTGGCCAGCCAGATCGCGCAGGCCGAATTCGCATTGCGCATCGGCAAGGTCGATCAATCACTGACCATGTGCCGACGGTTGCTGGATGAACCCGAAATCGATCAATCCAAAATCCTCAAAATCATGGGACGCGCGTTCCAACGCGTTGGTAATTTTGCCGACGCTGCACTGTGTTTTGGTGGCATGCTGCCGCAACCGGGAGGAACACAGTGAACCAGCTTCAGCAACGAAAGACAGCCGGCTTCATCATTCTGATGCTTGTAGTCACTTCTCCACAAACCACTGCCCAACAGATGCAACGGCCGCCGTTTGACCCTCCAACCAGCACGAGATCTTTGCGAAACGAATGGCCGGTCCCCAGCGTCCTTGAACGCGAAACTTCTGATCTGGGTATCGGTCGAGCCACTTTGCAGGACACGCTGACTGAATCTGCACAACTGCCGTCTGCACGACGATCGGTTCTTTTGGATTCCTTGCGCCGCCGACTCACAATCACGAACCAAAAGCGGCAAATGAAGTATTCCGAAATCAACAAGCGACTGGATCGGCTGGAAGGCGTATTGCTTCGCCGCCAACAACCACTACCGGCCACGCCCAAACCGCTTAGCACCATGCCGGAACCCACGCCGCCTGTCGAACTTATTCCACCGAAACAAGTCGAACCAGAACCTCAGCCAGAATCAGAACCGCAACCAACGCCGCCGGAAGAACCGGAAGCGAGTGCTTTCGAACAATCACTGCCTGCTCCACCAGTCGTCGTCACAGAATCGGCTGTCGATCGAATCGCCCTCGCAGACAACCTGTTCGCGAGTGATCAGATGGAAATGTCATTGAAGTTGTACTTCGAACTGTCCACAGAAAAGCTGGGAGCCAGAGACCTGATTTGGATCCACTACCAAATCGGTTCAGCCAGTCGTCGTCTCAGAAACCTCGAACAAGCCCGAAAGCACTATCGAATTGTGGCCGGCCAAAAAACGGATGGCCTCTACCCACGACTCTCCCGCTGGTGGCTCGACACAATCCAACGTCGGCTCGCGCTCGAAAATCAACACGGCCAAATCGCCGCCGCTGTCTCAACACCCGCGAATTCGAAGGTGACCAATGCAACACAACCATAAGTCACTCGACCTCGGCGAAGCACTCACACAACAGACTGATCTCTACGATCGAGCGATCAATATCGCGGAAACGATAGACACACCCGCGTCGTCTGCGATGCAGTTAGACGAACTACAACAGGTTCTCGATCAGATTGCGGCATTCGGAACATCCGCAGAACAGATGCAGGCTCTGCAGGAAAACGAACGCCCTGCGATTCGACAACAAGCCAGTCTATTGCAAACAAGAATCGAGAAGCTGTTGGGCCTTATTCAAAACGCAGAAGATCGATTTCGATCTGCCAAGAGTCAGTTACTTCCTCAGGTCAAGCAGGAAGTCAACGCGAGGAAAATGCTTGATGCTTATGGAGGGCAACGGTGAGCGTCACAATTGTTTATCAATCGCGTTTGATGCACGATCTTGTCGAACTCGCATCGCGCTTCGCGCGGAGTTCGGCTACGGTTTTGCTGGCGGGTGAAAGTGGAACCGGCAAAGAGTTGATCGCCGAACACATCCACAAAACCAGCCCACGTTGCGACAAACCTTACGTCCGAGTCAACTGCGCTGCGCTTTCTGAATCGCTCCTCGAAAGCGAACTCTTTGGCCACGAACGCGGCGCGTTCACCGGCGCCCTGCAAACACGGGCTGGTCGGTTTGAAGCCGCCAGTGGGGGAACACTGCTGCTGGACGAGATCACCGAAGTACCACTGAGCTTTCAATCCAAGCTACTACGAGTTCTGGAACAGTCTGAGTTCGAACGTGTCGGAGGAAACGAAACACGGTCGGTCGATGTCCGCGTGATCGCCACCACAAACCGATCGGTCGAAGACGAAGTTGCCGCCGGCCGATTCCGCGAAGACCTTTACCATCGGTTGAACGTCCTGAGACTCGACATGCCACCGCTTCGATCGCGGCGAGACGATGTGCCGACTCTGGCGACGCATTTTATCGATCGGTTCCGGTCAGAAGCTCCAGTCATGCTGCGTGGCTTCAGTCGAACCGGCATTACGGCTCTCTCCAACTACCACTGGCCCGGCAACGTGCGCCAGCTAAAGAACGTTGTTCACCGAGCATGTGTTTTGGCAGGCGGCCCGATGATTGGCCCAAAGGAACTGCCCGATCTGGAACCGGAAACCAGACACATCGGCCCGGATGAATCCGCGTTGGATAATCTCTCACTTGGCGACATCGAACGCATGGTCATCATGAAACGCTTGGAACAATTCAACGGCAACAAAACAGCCGCCGCAACCGCGCTGGGCGTCACCGCGCGAACGCTAACCAACAAGCTGGCTCGCTACCGAGAACACGGATATACGTGATCTCGCCTGCTCGGAAGTAGTTAAACCTACGAAGTAAAAAAGCCGGACCGAGAGATGCTCTCTCGATCCGGCTTCTTAAATTTTTGGGTTGATGTGCCAGACAGACGCCCTCTCCGGGCCTGATGGCCCGACTCTCCCTGAGGGAGAGTTACTGCTTGGTGTCAAAGCGCCCATGCGGCGATAAGCAGCTTGTCGAACACCATCCCAACAGAGCCGCCGCACACCGATGCAACTGGAAGTTGCCCTTAGTAGCGGTAGTGGTCTGGCTTGTATGGGCCATCGACTGGAACACCAATGTAGTCGGCTTGTTCCTGACTTAGCTTAGTCAGTTCGACGCCAATCTTTTCAAGGTGTAGTCGAGCGACTTCTTCGTCCAACTGCTTCGGCAGACAGACAACCTCAAGCTTGTACTTTTCGTTCTCTCGGTTCTCCCAAAGTTCCATCTGAGCCAACACCTGGTTGGTGAACGAGGTACTCATGACAAAGCTTGGGTGACCGGTTGCACAACCGAGATTAACCAGGCGACCTTTGGCGAGCGTGATGATGCTGTTGCCTGAATCCGCGAATGTGTAACGATCAACCGCACCAATGTCTGAAGGCTTGATCTCATCGCGTGTTGCCTTGCCGTCAGCAACTTGCTGCTCGAGCCATGCAATGTCGATTTCAGTGTCGAAGTGGCCGATGTTGCAGAGAATCGCATCGTTCGGCATGTCGACCATGTGCTTGCCAAGGATGATGTCTTTGTTGCCTGTCGTTGTGACAAACAGGCGACCTTCCTTCGCAGCGTTCTCCATGGTTGTAACTTCGAAACCTTCCATCGCCGCCTGGAGAGCGTTGATCGGATCGATCTCTGTGACGATAACACGGCAACCGTAGCTCTTAAGACTGTGTGCACAGCCCTTACCTACGTCGCCATATCCACAGACAACAGCAACCTTGCCAGCAAGCATGACGTCTGTTGCTCGCTTCACACCGTCGGCAAGCGATTCACGACAACCATAAAGGTTGTCGAACTTGCTCTTGGTCGCGCTGTCGTTCACGTTGATCGCAGGAACCTTCAGCCGGCCCTCTTTTACCAGAACATCCAGACGGTGAATACCGGCGGTTGTTTCTTCGCTCAAGCCGTGAATGTCTGCAAGCAGTTCAGGGAACTTGTCGTGGACCATAGCGGTTAGGTCGCCGCCATCGTCCAGGATCATGTTGAGGGAATTACCGGATGGGAAGTGAAGAGTCTGTTCGATACACCATTCGAATTCTTCCTCGGTCATACCCTTCCATGCGAACACAGGAATGCCCGCAGCAGCAATCGCCGCGGCAGCGTGGTCCTGAGTACTAAAGATGTTGCAGCTACTCCAGGTAACCTCAGCACCAAGTTCGACAAGCGTTTCGATCAGCACTGCAGTCTGGATTGTCATGTGAAGACAACCAGCAATCCGAGCTCCCGCTAGTGGCTTGCTCTCGCCGTACTTCTCTCGCAATGCCATCAAGCCAGGCATCTCGTTTTCAGCCAGCTGAATCTCTTTGCGACCAAACTCAGCGAGCGAAATATCTTTGACTTTGTACGGAAGGGTTTCGGTAGTTGACATTTTGGATTGCTCCGGGAAGACGGCGAGTCTTAAGTGCTCGCGAGAGAGACGCTGCGAATCAAGCGTGTACTGCAGCTATGGCTGGTAAAATATGGCACGGACGAGCCGTGAACAAGGATCTATTTCGATTGGCGTATCGGTTTAGAACCGTAGCCACTTCTCCATTTTAACGGCGATCTCCGACGGAACCGGCCGATTTCTGTCAGCCGTTCGGACTACGGCAACATGCCTGGTGCGCGATGGTTCAGCGGTTGTCCGGAATGGCTGAGCTCTGGGGGGCTTGCAGGAGCGAAACACGACTCAAGCCGATCCATTTCCCAAGAGGGCGTAGAACGACACAACGGCAGAGTTTCGACCAGAACTACAACCCTCAAAAAGAAGGTTCCCAGAGCCAACGAGCAGTCGTTAACCCCTGCGTGGTTTAACCAACTTATTGACAATCCACGCCGCTCACGGCAACATGGAACTGACCTATCTTGAGTTCCCTACACGACTTGCTTCACAAAAATCAATTCATGCTGGCAAGTTCTCATTGCTCTGAAGCATTCAGCCCGTCTGAATTGTGTCTGGAACGCACCTTCAACGCTCGACCCAAACGAACGCCGCTCGGCGTTTACTGCATACGCCAAGGCAGAGCCCGGGACTCTGTCGGTGTTCATACGCTCGATCTGTAGCGGGGAATTCAATCTATGGCAGACTGGCTCAAACGTTTCGTCGACGACGGAACCATCAGCGACGACCAACTTGAAGAAGCCTACGGCATGGCTTCCAACCTCGGAATCACACCCGAAGACGCCTTGGTGAAGCTGACTTACATCTCCGGCGCCGACCTCGTACGGATCCAAGCTGCTGACCTCGGATACGAGACCGTTGAGCTCGAAAATGTACAGATTCCGCAGGCCGTCATCGAGATGGTGACGGAATCGATGGCTCGCGAAAACATCGTGATCCCTACCGGGCTAGACGGCGACACCGTCGTCATCGCGATGCACAACCCGAACAATATCGATGTTCTAGACAAGCTTCGGTTTGTTCTGAACAAAGATATCCGTGTCGTTATGGCTCCACTGGAATCCATCCAAGGGGCCATTAACCGCCACTACGGCCAGACAGAGACCGAATCGGTCGACTCGATGCTGGCTGAGTTCACTGAAACCTCTATCGACTTTACTGAACTTGAGTCCACAAAGGCTCAGGCTGACGTTGGCGACGAAGACGACGCCCCCATCATCAAGCTGGTGAACCTGATCATCGGCGAAGCGATGAAAATGCGTGCCAGCGACATTCCCATCGAACCATTTGAAGAACGCGTCCGCATTCGTTACCGAATCGACGGCGTGCTGGTCGAACGCGATAGCCCACCTCGACGACTGCTCGGGGCCATGGTTTCTCGCGTGAAGATCATGGCAAACATGGACATCGCCGAGAAACGTCGATGTCAGGACGGTCGAATTAAAACTCGATCCGGCAACAAAGAGTTCGACCTCCGCGTCAGCATCTTGCCCTCCAATCACGGGCAGGCAGTGGTCATGCGTATCCTAGACCGCGACAACATTAAGGTCGGTATTCGGCACCTTGGTTTTGGGGAAGACAACTACCGGACCTTCCAAAACATCATTCGTCGACCGAACGGTATCTTCTTGGTGACAGGTCCCACTGGCTCCGGAAAAACGACAACTCTGTACAGTGCCCTCGGGGAACTCAACCGGCCGGACCGGAAGATCATCACCGCCGAGGATCCTGTCGAGTATTACCTGCCGGGAATCAACCAGGTGGAAGTGAGGCACAGTATTGGGCTGAACTTCGGCAAGATTATTAAGGCAATGCTTCGTCAGGCCCCTAACGTCATCCTCGTTGGGGAAATCCGCGACAACGAGACTGCCGACATGGCAATTCAGGCCTCACTGACTGGACACTTAGTTTTCAGTACACTCCACACGAACGATGCGCCCGGTGCTATTACGCGCCTGATCGACATGGGTGTTCAGCCATTC
>JBGCDN010000420.1:0-3146 GCA_045105495.1 Planctomycetaceae bacterium | reverse complement strand
CTCTTGAATTAGCAGATGATCAGCCAGCGGCGCATACGCCATGATCGACCGATTGCCTTCGTCGACCTTCAACTGCGTTTGCGGATCCAATTCACCAAGATCTTCAAGCAGCTTCACCAGCGGTCCGGGATCGTAAGTGTTGAGCTCGTAGATTTTCATACGGCTCATGTTGCCGAGCATCGTGCCGTTTTTCTTGCCGACATCGAGCTGTTGAATGGCCTGTTCAATCTGCTTCATCTTGTCTGGTTCGGCTGTCACCAGAATGCTGTTTTCCGGTCGATTGAGAACCAAAACAGTCGGAACCGGCTGACGAACAACCGTGCCTGATCCTGACTTCTGTGCTGCAGCGATGATCTTTTGTAGCTGCTTCATCTGGCCAGAACTCATTTTCTGAGCAGGGTTGTCTGGGTTGATACCCATTAGCTGCTGAACCAAACGCATGACTTCTTCAGCTCGACGATGCTTGATCACGAACTGACGAACCAAACCTTCCTCGACTTGCTCGGACTGCTCTTCTTCGAGCAGCGAATTGATCGCTCGCAAGTTCGTCACGATATCGAACGCTTCAATGCGATTGGTGCTGGCGAGCTGATACAGCTTTCCGTGCTCGCTCAGCATCGGCTTCAGTTCAGTAACGGCATCGCCGGCGACCATCCATTCGAGCTTGAAAGAACACCGGACGAACTCGTTCGCCTGTCGTTCAGCCAACTGGTCCGGTGTCACGCGCGGGATCATGGCTTTGTTCAACTTGGCGACAGGAACCACGTACAGCAGTTCGCCATTCTTCAGCATGGTGTAGCCACGAGACAGCAACTGCTGGTTAATCATGTCGCGAGCTTCATCGACGGAATAAGACCGACGAGTCGTGAGCGTGAGAAAGTCGCCGGGCAATTCCTTCCATTGCAACGAACACTTTGAGACATCGGCCAGCCATTCGAGGATGTCAGGCCAAGGTTGACCTCGAAAGTTGAACTGAAGCTTTCCATCCGCGTTCGGTCTAAGTTCCAGTTCCGTCGGGTCAGCTTTGCCCTCGTATTGTTCCGGTCTTTGAATTGTCTTTGGTGTCGCCGGAGTCTTCCCGGATTTCTTTCCTTTTTCGCTTTTCTTGTCAGTCGGCTTGGCTGCCTTCTTCTTGTCTTCCACCTTCTTTGCCGGGTTGGCCTTCGCAGGCTGCGATGTCGAGAGCACGGCGGCGTTCTTGCCGCTGAAATCAATTCCCTGAGCCTTCAGCTGCTTCATTTGCTCGGGTGTCAGCTTTTGCGTAGCTGGTTGAAAGCCCGGGGGTGCCTGAGCAAACAAAACGCCCGGGAATGCGCACAGGCATAAGGTCACAAGCAATTGTCGTGGCAGCATGGCAAGAATCCGCGTTACTGGCCGCAGGGATGAACACATAAACATTGTGCCGAGGCGGCGCTGAGGTAGGCAAGTGTGGCAGGTCACTAAGGTATAGATGTCTTTCGATTCACCTTCGTTTACGAAACCTGGTTACATTTCTCCGATATCTCCAGATTCTCGGGTTCGTTGATACGGTTGCAGGAACACATCATCGGACAAGGGCCTTCGACATCATTCCGGCGACCTTGCCGGGTTGGTCCGAACCGCAAATTGCGCCAGTTACCGCGATTCTTGACGTTCCGGCAGCCAATGCCTGATTTACGTTGTTGAGGTTAATCCCACCGATCGCAAACCAAGGCAGGCTGACCTGCGACGAAACCTCGGACACATAAGCAGATCCAGCGTAGGTGTCGAAAGTCTTCGTGCTTGTCTCAAATACCGGCCCGACGCCCAGATAGTCAGCTCCATCAAGAACCGCCGCTTTCGCTTGCTGCAAATTATGGGTCGAAACGCCCACCAGCTTACCCGGTCCCATTACCTGACGAGCAGCTGCAACGCTCATTTCTGTTTGTCCGACGTGCACGCCATCCGCATTCGTTGCGACGGCAAGATCCGGTCGATCGTTCATAATGAAGATTGCCCCTGCAGATTCGGTTGCTGATCGGAGCCACTCACCGCGTTCCAGTAGCTCGTCCTCACTGAGCGTCTTCTCCCGAAGCTGGATCACACTGACGCCAGCATCCAACGCTTGTATGACAACGTCTTTCCACGGCAGATGACAGATCGCTTCTGTAACAAGCAGGTAAAGGCACCGATCAGAAAACACTTCGTTCGCACGAATTGTCGCTGCGATCGCCTTTTCCAACGTGTAGCTTCGGTAACGAATCTTCTCGACAGCCGCAGAGATTGATCCGTCTTCCGGCAGAACTTTGGAGAACTCTTCCAAGGTCCGCAGAGCCTCCTGCATGCGTTTTAAATTTGCGAAGACAACATCATGCAACGATTCGCGGGAGTGTTCTCGATCGGTCGTGACACTGGTTCCCGTATCGCCGGACGTATCCCGACAGCGAAGTAGCTTCTCTGTGTCCAGTGTCGCCAACGCACCGGCGAGGTGATGTCGGCACTCCTTGAGCTCAGTCGTCAGGATGCGATCGCTTAGCACAAACCGCGTGTAATCTTCGACAACACGCAGGCCTTCGCGAACTCGGTTCGCGGACGCGTCGATGGTTCTCATGACGAGTGTCGAATGGTCTGCGGAGATACTTGGTTTTCTTACCGCAGCAGGCCGTTGGTCGGGTTCTCTATTCTCCTGCTGCACCTCAGCGGGTTCACCCTCCGTGATCTGAAACTCAGAACTCACGGGCAAAGAACTTGTATCGGGTGCAGGGAATACGAGGTCGATGATGCGTTGTTCTGTAATCCCTAGATTGTCGAGTAGCGAATCGCGCGAGACGGTCAGAGCAAGCAGCAGGTGCTCGCTGGTGAGTTCGTCGCCAAGGTGTCGGAACCGTCGAGCGAACTGTCTTGCTTCATACAGAATGTCTTCAGCCATCCCATCAACACTGACGGCGATTGAAGAGTCATGTTCGGTGGCAGTGAGTTCAATCTGCTGACGTCCCACACCAAGTGACGCGAGAACAGCCGCCGCGTTTCCTTCTTCCAACCACAATGCCCACAACATGTGGTTGGTCTCTACTCGCTTAGCCCCTTCAGACACAGCCAGTTGTGCTGCGCGTTCGAGGCTTCGTTGAGCTCCGGGTGTGATTGGTTGTTTTGTGGACATGGAGACGTGTTGCCTTTGGTCATCAAAT
>JBGCDN010000419.1:0-4571 GCA_045105495.1 Planctomycetaceae bacterium | reverse complement strand
GTTTAATGAGGTTGGTCAAGCAGTAGGAACACTCCAGTACATGTGGACTGAAGAAGATGGGATGAATCAGACGGATGTTGATACAAGGACCGACGTCTACTCCGTGGGCGTGATGCTTTAGGAGTTACTCACCGGTTCAACACCGCTGGACGAACAGACCATGAAGCAACATGCGTTGCTTCGTATCCTTGAACTAATTCGCGAAGGCGAACCACCACGCCCCAGCACACGCCTGAGCCATTCGGGCGAAGCGATATCAAGCGTTTCAGAACAGCGAAAGATCCATCCATCGCGGTTGCAACAGATTCTTCGAGGTGAACTCGATTGGATCGTGATGAAGTCACTGGAGAAGGATCGAGTTCGTAGATACGAAACAGCAACTGCGTTCGCCGAGGACGTTACTCGATTTCTAAACGACGAAGCAGTTCAGGCCAGGCCGCAATCAAAGACATATCGACTAAAAAAAACGATCCGGCAAAACCGAGCTGTGTTCGCAACCGGCACGATTATTACGGGCCTGTTAGTGGCGGGCTCAATCGGTTTAGCAGTGTTCTCCAAGGCTCTTGCTGACAAAAATACTGAACTGGCCGAGAACAATACGGCACTCACTCGGGCCAACAACCGGGCAACCATCGCTAAGGAACTTGCGGAAAAGAACGAACAAACAGCAAAACAACAAAGCCAACTGGCACTCGAAACGCTGACGTCTGTAATTGGTGACCTTCAGGATGGCTTGAAAGATCTCTCGGGAAGCGGCAACGTCCGAAAGCGATTGCTGGAAACTGCACTGGGCCGATTGGAGCGCATTTCAACGGAATACTTGCAGCAAACGTCTGTCAATCAGCAGACGATTCAGGCACTGCTCAAAATGGGAGACCTTGTCAAAGAGTTTGGAGTTACCCAAAGCCCTGATGAGTTGACGGGAGAGTCAAAACAGAATCGCTCCGCTGTTCAGCTTGCTACGCAGTACTACGAACGAGCGCATGAAATTGCCGTCGAACTTCTTGAGGACGATCCTGGCAATCGAGAAGCAATGACGGCTCAGTCTGACACATGGCAACGGCTGGGAGACATACAGTTGGCAATTGGAGACATCGCCATTGCCGGCGACGCTTACAAGGAAAGTTTCGACCTACGGCAACATATCGTTGACGCAAAGCCTGCTGACCAGGTGGCTCAGGCCAATTTGGCGATTGCCTTCGAGAGACTCGGCAATGTCCAGATGAAGTCCGGCCAAACCAGCAAAAGCATCGACTCTCTAACGAAAGGGCTAAGCATCCGAAAGAACCTCGCTCTGGCCAACCCGAACGATTCGGAACTACAACGAGCGATTTCTGTTTCCCACTTTCATGTTGGCAATGCCCGATTGCAAAAGGGCGATTCAGATGCTGCCCTGCGCAGCTTCAGGGCTGCGAACACCATTCATCAGCGGTTGGCCAAACAGTCTCCACTAAGTGTTCAGGCGAGGCGGGACCTGGCTATATCGTACGACAAGATCGCTTTCATTCAGCGAACGTCTGGAGATGCTGTTGGGGCAACGCGAACGTATGAACTGAGTCTGGCAACCCTGCGCGAACTGGTCGCAGCCGACGCAGAAAACGACACCTTGCGGAGCGAACTGTCTAGCGCTTATCAAAAACTGGGTGAGATGCAGAGACTCGCTGGCCAGTCGGACGCGGCGTTGAAGTCGTATAACGCTTCGCACAAACTCATTGCGGAATTGGTGTTGGCTGACCCGGAGAATGTTCGTTTTCGCAGAGCCCTCGGCGTTTCAAATGAGAAACTCGGAGACATGTCTCTGCGGTCAGGGGATTCGCAGTCGGCGATCGCCTCCTACGATCGCAGCCTCAAGATCCACGAGGCTATTGCCGCTGAAGATCCGGCAAACATTGAAGCTCAGAAGAGCGTAGCCACTGCCTGCAACAAGTTAGGTGACGTTTGGTTCCAACTGGGGAATTCTGACAAAGCACTTCCTTTCTATGAGCGAAGTCTTTCCACGCGTGAAGCAGTCGCCGCCGTGGACAAGGAAAACGCTCAGGCGCGGAGAAATCTTGCACTCTCATATGACAAGTACGGGGATGTTCGACTTCGGAGCGGAGACACGGAGGCGGCAATGGGCTTCTATTCGAAAAGCCTCGCCTTACGAGAACTTCTGTCTGCAGCGAACCCTTCAAGTGCACAGGGGAAGCGAGACGTATCAGTGTCTTTGAAGAACATCGCCAATTGCCAGCTGGAGTTGGGATTGGCCTCTGACGCTTTGCAATCCTATCGAAAGAGCCATCAGCTTCTCGAAGCTCTCGCGAGGAATGACCCCGGCAACGCAAAAGCAAAAACAGACTTGTCTGCCTCGCACACGAAACTAGGCAATGCAGAACTGCAGCTCGGCAACACCACACGTGCGATTGACGCTTACCGCAAGGCGCTCGACGCATTAAAAACGCTCGCCGACGCCGATAAAACCAATGCCAGGTTACAGCAAGGCATTTTCGTCGCACAATTCAAAATCGCTTCAGTGCACCAATCGAGTTCGAATTGGACCGAAGCAGCCGATGCATACCGGCTAGCCGCGAATGTCCTTGCCGAGATGATCAAGACTAAGCAAATGGTGGCTTTCGCATTCAACGCAGAGAAGGACATGCTCCAGCGTGCCGCCGAGATGGATGTTGCAGGACTAGCGACTGGTGAATGGAATGAAGTCGTAGCACAACCGACTTCCACACAGCCGCGACTATTGGACATCAGAGCGAGACTGCTAGCAGACCAGGGGCAATTCGAAGGCGCAGTGCGGGCGGCCCGTGCGCTGGGGAAGCTAACCGATGTCGACGCGGTTCAACACTACAACGCCGCCTGCGTATTCGCGCGAGCGGCTGCGACACTCGATTCCAAATCAAACCGGCGACAAGACTTGAACACCCAATCTATCGCGGCGCTCCGTAAGAGCTTGAATGCAGGATGGCCGAACCCGGGACGTCTTAAGACGGATAAGGATCTTGCCATCCTTCGAGAACTGCCCGAGTTCAATGCATTGTTCAATCGAAAATAGACGGCCGACTTCATCGAAGTCGTAAACAGCTCAGTTAGAGAACCATGGCCAACGATCGAGAGTCTGAAGAATCTATCCCTGCTCTTTCTTCAGACGACGTCCACCCACTCGGACCAACACAGGACGATACCTCTCCGAAACCCACGGCCCCGAAGCAAATCGGACCATACAGGCTTCTGCAAAAGCTTGGCGAGGGTGGGATGGGTTCTGTCTTCATGGCAGAACAGTCCGAACCGATCCGTCGGTTGGTTGCGATTAAGCTCATCAAATCAGGTATCGATTCTGATCAGGTTATTGCGAGGTTCGAGGCAGAACGACAAGCACTGGCGATGATGAATCATCCCAGAGTTGCTCCTAAAACTCGAATAGTGTTCAGGTGACTCCACCGCTTCTTCAAGAATCGCGAAACTTTAGCGCAGGATTGCCCGAAGTCAGCGTTCTCTAGGTGAATCAAACACTTCACAACAGAAAACGGGACGAAACGATGACTAACTCAACACTAAGCTCTACTGTTTCCACGATCATCAAGACTGTTGCAAAGACGCTGTTCTTCATTGGTATCTCGCCGTTGCTGCCCGCAATTGGCTTGATGTGGGTCATGTCATTGGCTGAGAATGAGCCGGCTGAACAAACCGGTTCTGAGCAACCAGTTGCCCCATCAACACCGCGTGCATTCTCATCAGATAGCCAGTTCAGCATGGCGTGATGACAGGCACCACGACGCCAAGATCACGACATGGACGAACTTAGTCTTCACCAACAGGTTCTTAACGCTTCACAACAAGCCGAGTCGATCGTTACTCGAATGAAGCCCAACGATCCGGTTCGTGACTGGTATCAGCTGGAACTCAACAAGCTTCGGATCGACGACACTGACGCCGAGTTGCCGCTCGAAGAAGCCAATGCACGACTTGGGGCCTTACGGCAGCTCTTGTATCTCATCCGCGACCATTGCGTTCGCGTTCAAAATCCGGAATACGAAGAACCAGCAAAGAACTTTCCGGACTCGTTCCTCACTGTCCAGGCACGTCTGCCTGGCAACGTCTTGGATTCTGCTCGGGCTCTCGGGTTTACCATCGCGCCAACATTGCTGCACGACCCGGCGATGGAGAACGCAGAGTTCGATCCGGTCAGCCCAACCGCAAAAGTGGTCGCCTATCTCCGAGGTCTCGATAAGTCGCTGAAGATTGCAGCGGGGTTTTCACCAGAGACCGACGGAGCAACGCTGCTCGCCGACCTTGGGATTACCGACGCCGAGGTACACGAATCGATGGCAGTGCTTTTCCAAAGTCGCTACCACGCAATGAACGCCGTGATTTCCGGACGAGAACATTCTGCAAAGCAGATTATCGAGTTCGCTTCTGGCATATCCCCGCGCGGCTATCAATGGGCCAGAATGAGCCCCGGCAGTATTTACGTCGAATCAGATCTCCCACAGCTCATGGTTCACAAGGCGAAGCTGGTCCGAAACGCTTGCCTGAAGACATCCACGAAAGGGCATGGTGTTCATCATTGCTGTGCGGCTGAT
>JBGCDN010000418.1:0-4344 GCA_045105495.1 Planctomycetaceae bacterium | reverse complement strand
GGAAAAGGGTGAGGGCCGGGGTGACCGAAGTCACTCCGACCCTCAGGTCCCTCTCTCCCTAACGACGCCTTAATATCCTTGCTCCGCTTACTTCCTCGGGGCTTGGAAGGTGTCGATGGTGAGAGGGTGCGGTTCCTTGTTGTCTGCTATGAACGGCGTCAGTTTGTTGGACTTCGCCGCGTTCAATTTTTGATTCGTTAGGTGCCTTAGGAGCGTTTGCTCCCGGTGGGCCTAACTTAGTTTCAAGCTCGCGATTCCGACAATAGCAAGTAGAGCAGATCCGATCCAAAATCTTGTAACAATCTTAATTTCGTGCTGACCACGAAACAGGAAGTGGTTGTGCAAGGGACTGCAAGCGATCAATCGATTGCCCGTAAGTCGATACCAGCCAACCTGTAAGATCACGCTGAGGGTCTCGATAACGAAGACTCCACCGATAATCGCCAGCAGCAATTCCTGCCGAGTCACCAGCGCGGCGAGTCCTAGTAGTGCTCCGACCGGAAGCGAACCAGTGTCTCCCATGAAGACCTGCGCGGGATAGCAGTTGAACCAGAGGAAGCCCAGCATTGCACCAACCAGCGACGCGATCACGACAGACATTTCACCCGCGCCACTTATGAATGGAATACTAAGGTAGTCTGCAATGACGGCGTGCCCTGCGACGTATGCCAGAGCCGTGAATGCGGTCCCGGCGAAAACGGTGCAACCTGTCGCCAGCCCGTCCAATCCGTCTGTCAGGTTGACGGCATTCGACGTTCCCGTCATCAAGATTACCGCCCAAGCGACAAACGCCGAACCAAGCGGAAATACATAAGCACCGATCGGCGCGACGAGGTCGGTGCCGAAGGGTTTGGTTCTCTGTTCGAAATAGACCACCAAGGCGATTACAAGCGACAGCAGCAGTTGTGTCATGAATTTCTGACGAGCGGACAAACCGTTTCGGTGAGTACTTAGTTTCACCCAGTCGTCTAACGCACCTAAGCCGCCGAAACCAACGATAAGAAACAGGCTCGCGAGAACATATGGGCTTCGCAGGTCTCCAGCAATCAGTATCGAAAGCAGCACGGCAGCCATGACAAACAGGCCGCCCATTGTCGGCGTTGCGTTTTTCGAGGCTTGCAGCTCGTTGAGTCTTTCTGACGCACTATCAATGCGTTCTGTAAACCGTCCGCGTAACCAGCGTATGGCTGGACCTCCGCCGCAAAGTGCGAACAAGAATCCCAGCACACTGGCGACCGCGATCCGAGCCGTCAGGAAGATTCGCGAATCGCCCGTAGTCGCTTCGCTAACCTGAGTTAGCAGTGGATCAAATTGTTCGAGTAACCAGATGAGCATCAGTAGCAAGAATCTCTAAGGGCCGGTTCGTGTGTCGGAATTTGAGTCTGATAGATGTACTGTGAGTTGCTGGACGAAACGCTCCATCGCTGCCGAGCGAGACCCTTTGAACAAAACGGCGTCACCGATACGAAATCGTGCTAATAGCTGCCGCGTCAACTCGTCAGGACCGTTTGCTTCAATCCCTTCAGTTCCAACCGAAGCTGCACCAGCAATGAACTCTGAAGCGAATAGTCCAACGGCCAGAATCAGGTCAATATCAGCTCGTTCCGCACAGGCTTTTCCGGTAGCAAAATGCAAGGCCTCAGCCTCACCTCCCAGTTCGCCCATATCGCCCATCACCAGAATCCGCTGGGGATGATCTGCGAACTGCCCAAGCGTGTCGGCAGCAGCCACTGTTGATTTTGGACTCGCGTTGTACGTGTCGTCGATGAGAACCGATTCGCCAATCCGATTGACAAAACACCGTCCCGGAGTCGGTTCAAAAGCGCTGAACCCTTCCTGAATTTCAGTTGGAAGAAGTCCGGCTTCGCGACCAACAGCCACGGCAGCTAACGCGCTGGTGAGATTATGTCGTCCCGGAACGTTGAGAACGTAGTCGGCTCCATCAACCAAGAATCGCAGCTCATCTGCGCTTGCGAGGACGTCGGACGCCTGGATGTCGCAATCATCGCTACACCCGAAGAACTTCACGTCACAGGTTGCTCGGTTGGCTACCCGTCGTACATTCGCATCGTCGCCATTCAGCAGACCGACACCGAAGTCGGGCAGCGACTCGATGAGTTCGCCTTTGCCTTCACGAACATCATCGATCGTCCCAAACCCTTCCAGGTGCGCCGGAGCAATCGCTGTCAGAACGCCAATCTCCGGCGCGGCTAAGTCTGAGAGTGATCGAATCTCTCCAACCGCCGACGCACCAAGCTCAAGCACGACGAAGTGGTCATCAGACGATGCAGACAAGATGCTTAGCGGGACACCAAAGTGGTTATTGAAGTTCTTTGGGCTTTGAGTAACCGAATATCGCGACGCCAGCACATCGTGAATCATTCGCCGGGTTGTTGTTTTGCCAACGCTTCCGGTGATACCGACGACGGTGCCCAGCAGCATGCTGCGATACCAAGCCGAGAATTCGCGTAGAGCCGAAGCGACGTCTTCGACTACTAGCTGATCACATTCCAACCCACAGTCGCGGCCCACAACGACAGCTTTCGCGCCGGACTTGATTGCGTTCGGAACGAAATCGTGCCCGTCAAACTGATCTCCGCTAATCGCCCAGAAGACATCCCCCGCGCTGACGGTACGAGAATCGATGCTGACGTCATGAAAAAAGTCTGTCGCTGGAAGACCTGATCCATCTGCCTGAATCACGTTTGCCAGTTCACCGAGGCTTATCGCATCCACGACACTGCTCGCATGGATGGAACTTCTCTCGCGGGATCGAAATGGTGCTGGCCGATTGCTTCAGCGGCAACAAGACGATCGTCGAACGACAAAACTTCGCCACCGACCGTTTGAGTCTTCTCGTGGCCCTTCCCGGCAATCAAAACACAGTCGCCTTCGTTCGCATTTCGAATCGCCCAATCAATAGCTGCGCCGCGCTGCACTTCGATATGACAGTCACCAACCTGCACGCCTTCGCGGATGTCGGCGATGATTTTTTCGGGTGATTCGGATCGCGGGTTGTCGCTGGTCACGACAACCAAGTCTGCTGCATTCGCCGCGTTCCCCATCAACGGACGCTTGGAAGCGTCGCGATCGCCACCTGCTCCGAACACACAAATAAGCCTGCCTTTTGTCGTCGAACGCAGCGACTCCAATACCTGACTCAACGCGTCTGGCGTATGGGCATAGTCGATGAACACACGGAAAGGCTGCCCGAGATCGACGGGCTGCAGACGGCCCGGAATGAAGGCAACTCGTTCCAACCCACGCACAATCGCCTCGTTACCAATTCCGGCAACCACAGCAACTGTCGCAGCGGCGACGCAATTCGCCACGTTGTGCCTGCCCGGCAAGCTGATCGCGCACTCGAATGATTGGTTCAAAATTTCGAACCGCACGTGTGTCCGATCAGGGAGCATGTCGAGAACCAATCCTCGGGCATCCGCACCTGGCTGCAACCCAAATGGAATAACATTACGACGTGACCATCGTTCAATCAGCTTCCGGCAAGCAACGTTATCTGCGTTCACGATCAGTGGTGTCTGATTCGAACAGTAGTCAGCAATCTTCTGTTTTGCTGCGAGATAGCTGTCGGCGTCACCGTGATAGTCGAAGTGATCCTGAGTGACATTCGTTACGACCGCAGACTTAAGACTGGTTCCCCCCAACCGCGACTGGTGCAACGCGTGGCTTGAGAGTTCGAGAAACGCGTGCGACGCTCCACTTGAAACCATTCCTCGCAACAGATCTGCAAACGTTGCCGGATCCGGCGTCGTGAGCGGCGCTGGCTGCGATGTTTTGCCACAGGAATATTCAACTGTTCCGATCAAACCAGATACATGGCCAGCGGCTTCAAAGATCGAACGAAGCAGCCATGTAACCGTCGTCTTCCCGTTGGTCCCCGTCACACCGGTGAGGTTCAGCGATCGTTGTGGATTCCTGGCCAGCGTCAGGCAAACCCGCGAATACGCTTCCCTCACATTGGGCACAACACACTGTGGGACAGCGACACCAACGATTGGCTGCTCCACAAGTAACGCAGTCGCACCTTTGGATATCGCCTCGTTGACAAAGGCTCGGCCATCTTGCTGGCTGCCGGAGACAACGACAAACAAGCATCCCGGCTGACATTTCCGAGAATCCGCCACGGCCTCGGTTACGGGAATATCTGCACAACCAACGAAACTCGTGGTAGGCAATATGCGGCGCAGACTCACTGCACAAGAATTTTGCAAAGACACTCCCTTGGCCTCCCTGCCAGGCAGTTCACTAATGCGGGAATTCTGGCTATTCAGCCTACTTGGTCAAGTGGACTTGGTTTTCACTCACCAGAACCGGGCTGATTGC
>JBGCDN010000417.1:0-3261 GCA_045105495.1 Planctomycetaceae bacterium | reverse complement strand
CGACGCAGCGAATCTACACGAGGTCGCCCGGCCAGATTGTCGTATTGGAAGGTTCGCAACTCCTGAACCAAAATACGATCAGCCGGTTGCGCCGCGATGATTCGATCCAGTGCGGCGTCGAAACCGATTCCGGCCTGGGCCAATGTGTTTAGCAGATCGAGTGTTAGCGGAAGATCCAGTTCCACCTGTTCTGCTCGACGCTTGCGAGCTTGCCGAACCACAAGAGCCGGAATCCCAACAAGCATCAGCAGCATGAGCCACGGCGATGCCAGCGCAAAGGGAACCATGACGTTACCAACGCCGCCCGGGATTGATCGCAACAAGTCGGCTCCCTGTTGCGGGGCACCGCTTGCGTACAGCTGGTACATCGCGAAACCGCCAAGTGCGAGGATTCCAAGCGTGATGCCCACGAAGATCGGAGCCGCGTTTGGTGATCGGAATCCAGCAAGGTACAGCCAGCCGGACAGCAAACCCGATGCTGGTTCCGTAACGACAGCTCGCTCTTCGGGCACTTCGTCAATCGCGCCGAGTCTTGACTGAACCTGACCAATCGTCCGCAGACGAACGAACAGAATCGTAAGCAGAATTACGATGCCAGCAATGAGTGCGAGCAGTGCGGGATTGTCCATTGGCTACACCTTTGGCCGGCTAAGTTTGGCAACCATCGCGATCCCGATGCCCTGCAGCAGCAGCGCACCCGTGACCAACCATTGTCCAGTCGGACTAGTAAGGAATCCGATCATCCGCGGCGGATCGCTCTGCCACATCATCGCACCGAGAAAGTACGTGATGGACAACACCGCTAACGTCGTGATGCGTCCCTGGGTGCTAAGCGTTCGAATCTGCCGTGCGATGGTCATGCGATCGCGGATGGTTTGACCGATTGAAGCCAATGTGTTGGCAAGACCTCCGCCGACTTCCCAGTTAACAGTCAGCGTGGTGCAGAACAAGCGGAACGTCTCGGCTGGAACTCGTTGCTGCAGCAGTTCGAATACGTCTGTTGGAGCATCGCCAAGTCGCAATCGTGCGACCATCTCCTGAAGTTCGCCCCTAAGCGGTTCGCCGCTATCGTTGGACGCAATCTCCAGTGCGGTTTGCAGTGACGAGCCGGCTTGAACAGATGCGACCAGCATGTCGATGCAATCGGCCAGTTGTGATTCAATTCGGCTAAGTCGAATTTCATAAATCCACGCATCCACCTGGGTCAGCAATAGCGCGGCAACAATGCCGATCGCGATTGAGATGTTGGCCGGCCAACTGAATGCCAGAATCAGCAACGCAGCGAGGACGACGCCACAGACCCACGGAACGATGTAGTGACGCCGTGCGAACGGGCGTTCGACTTCTTGCGTTTCGGCTTCGGTTTCTGAATCGGCTTTCAGCCGTTGGCGAATCTGTTCACGGACCCATGTGTGCCGCCAGTACCACAGAACCCCGCCGACAGCGGCGGCGAGACCGATTGGCAAGGCGTACACACTCATACCGTCTTCCCGAACATTTCCTGCACCGGAACGTTGAGACCTCGGGCTTTGAGTTCTTCAACGACGCGAGGAACGATTCCGGTCGCCTGGAACTCGCCTTCGACGGCTTTTCCTGTTTGTTGTCGGCGACGGAAGACAAATACGTCCTGCAGCTGCGGGACTTCCTGTTCGAGTCCCACCAGTTCCGAAATGCGTTCGACGCGGCGGGTTCCGTCTTCGTATCGTCGCACGTGGATAATGAAATCAAGAGCCGAAGTACTCTGTTCGCGGATCGCACGCGAAGGCAATTCCATGCCCGACATCATGACCATTGTCTCGAGGCGAGACATGGCGTCACGCGGACTATTGGCGTGAATGGTTGTCAGACTGCCGTCGTGACCGGTGTTCATGGCCTGCAGCATATCCAGAGCTTCACCACCGCGGACTTCGCCAACGATGATGCGATCCGGCCGCATCCGCAGCGCGTTAATCATGAGATCGCGCTGGGTAATCTGGCCTGAGCCTTCCAGGTTGGGAGCGCGGGTTTCCATGCGGATGACGTGTCGTTGGTCAAGCAGCAATTCCGCTGCGTCTTCGATTGTCACGATCCGTTCGGTCTCGGGAATGCACTCGGCAATTGATCCAAGGAATGTTGATTTGCCGGAACCGGTTCCACCAGAAATCAATACGTTTTTGCGAGCACCCACAATCAGATCGAAGAACCGTTTCATGTTGGGCGAGAACATACCCAGTCGCATGAGTTCTTCACTGGTAAGTCGGCGGCGACCGAATCGACGAATCGAAAGCGTTGGGCCATCAATGGTCACCGGGGGCAACGTTGCGTTAACACGACTTCCATCCGGCAGACGTGCATCGACCATCGGAGACGACGTATCAATTCGCCGACCAACGCGCGACGCGATTCGCTGGATGATGCGGACGAGGTGTTCTTCGTCGCGGAATCGAACTTCTGTTTCTTCCAACTGGCCGAATCGTTCAATGTAAACGTGATCGAACCGGTTCACCAAAATGTCGGTCACCGCAGGGTCGGCCATTAGGACGGCAAGCGGACCGGTTCCGAGTGTTTCATCGACAAGGTCTTCGCCCAACCGGCGGCGTTCGTGTTCGTTAAGTGGCCAGTCTTCGTTTTCCAGCACATCCTGAACGAACTCGTTGACAAACTGTTCAAGCTCATCGTCCGACCGCGCGAGGACGTTTTGTTCGTTCATGTCATCGATCAGGCGTTCGTGCAGAATGCCTTTAACCGACTGATACTCAACCTTAGCCGTCGCGCGTGCAACAGGCGAAGCCGAGGTTTGATTGCGTTCGGCGACGCGTTCTGCGTTGGGCTTCCTTGGCTTAAGGCGGTCCAAGGGCAGCGACAGCAGCTTCCGCGAAAACCGCTTTCGTTCGCCAGAATCATCCGCGTTCATTCGGTCCACTCCTCGTCGATGAATGCTGGTGATTCGGATTCACTCTCGATGGCTGGTTCCGGTTTGCTCGCTTGTGGAACTGGTGATGGCCTTGCAGTGGATTCGATGTCCAGTGCTTCAATCTCTGCAGCGATGGCACGCACAGCTTTGGCAGACTTAGAGAATCGGCCGGCACTCAGCACAAACGGCTGGCCAACATTTGCAGCCTGAACAACAGCCCTATCGAATGGAATGACGTAATTGACCTCGCGTTCCAGGTAAGCCTCAACTTCCGACTGCCCGGGGTTGCCTCCGGCTTTTGTGAACCGGTTTAACACTAGTCGCT
Organism: Planctomycetaceae bacterium; assembly: GCA_045105495.1. GTDB lineage: Bacteria > Planctomycetota > Planctomycetia > Planctomycetales > Planctomycetaceae > CAYNWT01. The sequence goes on along the minus strand of JBGCDN010000417.1, from coordinate 43 downwards.
GTTTCGCACTCGGAAATTCAACATCGCTAAGAAGTTCGAAAAA
>JBGCDN010000416.1:0-4420 GCA_045105495.1 Planctomycetaceae bacterium | reverse complement strand
CGCAGCGTAGGTGGCATGCGAGCCAGCATTTACAACGCGTTCCCGCCAAGCGGAGTTGAAACGCTCATCGAATTCATGCAGCAGTTCGAAGCGAAGAGCTAGACGCTGACCGCGACCGACTTAGTTGCCCAAAGATGTGGCAGTTGTTGAGCTAAGCAGCGATGGTGTATCGAGGTCGCCCAAAGCCGAGATGTGAACGGCGGTCGTCTCGCCGCCAGCAAGCACGTCGCTTCCGCCGGAGATCGCAACCAGTTCGCCAGCTTTGTTGTAGAGGCCAGATCCAATCGCCAGTGCCGTTGAATCCACCTGCACCAAGGGCACGTCTTCGTCGCTGTCTGCCCCAGGCTCAGATACTTCAAGAACCGTTGTTCTGGCCATTCGCTCTGTGAATCCGCCTGGCGCTTCAACGTAGAAGACGACATCGCCAATAGAGACCGCTGATGTCGCTTGGCGTTTGACGGGTTTGAGCCCATTCACGGGCGCTGATGCACGCACGATTGCTAGATCAACTCCACCTGCGGCAACCCAAACAACTTCGCCGGTGGCCTGACTGGCATCAGAATAGACAAGTTCCACGTTGGGTAGCTGTGCAGGACTCGTAGTAATCTTCCCCTGAGATATCCAGAACTCTTGATCAATCAAGCTTCGCTTCGTGAGGATTAACGCTTCCTCCCCGGACACGTCACAAATGACACCAGATCCGCTACTGACCCCTGGTACTGACAGTTGCACGTTGGCTTGTATCGCAACGGAGGCCGCTTGGTCGCTGAGATTTTCTGTGAGGGCCCGTTTTGCGAGGGGCTTTGACTGAGGCATCTCGTCTAGTATTTCGCCAAGCCCAGTATCAACCGGTTCTGGACGCATTGTGGTTGCAATTTTTGTGTGCCACTGATTGACCGTCTGTGAAATATCACCGAAGTAATAAAATCCTGCGAATAGCAATCCGGCGACTGACGCGACGGGAGCGATAGCGCGGACAAGAAACAGCACGTTGAAGAATAGGATCTTCAAGCTTCCGGGCTGAGGGTCCTCGTAGTCGGTGCTGTCCCAGTCTTCGACATTGCTGAACTCAGACTCAGGCTGAATCTGGAAGGGTGGAAGTTCCACCAATGGATTCGAAGGACGCTGTTTCTCTTCTGTCCGTGTCGGAATCGGGGCTGGCTTCGCTGACGGCTCTATGGTTTCGACAGGGGCAGCATCATCGGCCAGCCGATTCACAGAACTGGCCGTACCGGATGGTTTGAAGACTGGAGCAACAGGCTTCGTGCCGTTGGAGGCAGCGATCGGTCTCTTTACACCTGATCGACGCTTTCCATTTGCTGGTTTTGCCGCTGATGGATCAGGGACCTTCACTCTCGCACCACATGCGCATTCGAAGGACCGGATGCCGCGGTCAACTTTGTGCTTTGCGGAACAACGGGGGCATCTGAGTTGGAGCAACTCCAGCACGTAATGTCTCCGTGGCGAGAAGTGTAGTGGGCTGAAAAGAGGCTGGTCGAACCAGCTGGGCGAGTCTGACTCGCGCTTCAGGCCTTCAATTATAAACGTGCGATAGCGGAATGTCGCTGATCAATTGTGTACTTTTTATGAAGACGTAACTTACGCGCCGTTTGGGCCGGATTCGTCTTAATTTTCCGTCCTGTTCTTGGAAATAAACGACCCGACACCCACCAACAGCAGTACCCCAAGCAGGCCCAAAGCAACATTCCCGATTGGGAACTCGCCCAGTTTCTTACCCATGAGGCCCCATGCTGAGGCGAACATCGCCACCAAAGTTGCGACGCCCATGAACAGGTTCCACACGATCCGCTTTCCGCCTCGCGGCATCCCGTCGCCAAGGGCCCGGCGGGAGTTCATGAGGAGCAAGAACGAGAGGTAAGCAATCGGCAGCATGGCTCCACCAACAACGGAGGTGGGAGTTGCCAAAGCGGCGGCAGCTTTACTCCAGAAAAACGGTCCAACTACGCCTACAGCCGGAATCAGCGTTCCGATGCGGTGCATGACACCCTCAGATTCCGCGCCAAGCAACTCGCAGAACGCAAATCCGTTAATCAGCATAAGAATGATGATGGTCGATAGTGCCATCCCGAGTACGCCGACCCCAAAGAGTTTCTGGGCAACGAACTCTCCGACCAAAGGCTCCAAAGTCTTAGCCAAAGCCAAGTTGTCACGAGCAGCCAGCATAGCGGCAAGCTTCCGATCGCCTTCGGGTAGGTCTGTCCTGAAGCCAGTAATCTTGTCTTCAATCGCCGCCTTCTCTGATTCACTCACAGTCGCCAGTTCATCCTGCAGCGACTTGAACTCAGGATCTTGACCCAATCGCTTATCAACAAACTTGTAGTATTCCTTAACCTCTTTCCCTTCACCCTTCTCCAGCATTGCCATTACATCATTTGGGTTGGTGTGGAATTGACTTGCGGCTGCGATAACTACGCCACCCGTTGCGAGTACGAACGGAACAATCAAACCGATCGACAAGTCGAAGATCGCGAGGCCTCGATGATCCTTGCCCCAGCCTTTCCGCAACATTGAATATGGCAGCAGAAAGGTCATGTTGATGCCGACCGCGGTGGCGAACGCGGTGATGATCTTGTCTTTCTGCGTCGACGCAATCATCTGACGCCACCAGTCTGGGTCGCTGCTCGCATTGATCGCCCCTTCCATCGAAGGAACCGGGTTGAACAGGTACGACAACCTTGGGACTAGCCCATCGAAGACATCCCCCCAGTTCAGTCCGCCGTCTGCCGCAAATGTCAAAGCAATCACAACACCAAAGAACGACAGAACAACAATCCCCACCATTAGCTTCAGAATGATCTCGAACAGCCGAATCCCCTTCGAGCCCGAGTTGTAGAACCAGACCACGATCGTGGCGACCACGAGGAGAGTACCAGCAATGATGAACTTGCCGGTGTCATTGTTGAGCCCAGGGGCAAGGTTCTGCTGAACAGCGGCCGTTCCCAGAGCAAACTGTGGAAGACACCAGACGATGTTGGCCATCATCGTTGCAATCAGCCACCCCCACCCAAGAACAGGGCTGATGTGCTTGTTCAGCAAACCAAACGGCTTTTCACCCGTCGTCAGAGTCACATAACTAATCGCGCTGAGCATGATGACGCCGAGGATCATGGCGATGGGCTGAAGCCACATCATGCCGAAGCCCATTATCACGCCAAGGTACAACGCACCGGCCAGAGAACCGCCTCCAAGCGTGATTGCACCCTGTAACCAACCGGGTCCAGATAACTTGATGTACGTCCCCAATGTTGGACCGACACCCCGAGCTTTCGCATCCAGAATCTGTTGGCGTGATCGTTCTGCGGCAGAGCCTTGGTCAGTCATGGTGTGTCAATCAGGGTAGGAAAGCAGCGCGGCCGCGAGAGGTGAAATACTAAGGGAACCAGAAAAACGCTGAGCGCTAGTTAGCGCTGAGCTTGGCTCCCTCGCGGATGGCCCACAGGGCGTCAAACGATCGAAGGTAGATCGTTCCGTTCGCGATCACTGGAGAGGCTGAAAGCTGTTCGCGAATCTTGTTCTTCGCAACGATCTTAAACGAACGACCCGCTTTGACTACGGTCACTTGGCCATCACGAGCCGTGAGATAAATGTGGCCATTCGCGTAGACCGGCGACGCTCGGTGTCGTTGAGGATTGGTACGTTCTTCGTAGAGCTGTTCGCCGGTCTTCTGATCAAGACAAATCAGATTGCCATTCTCTCGACACAGGTAAACAAGTCCATCATGAATCAATGGTGATGGAACGTCTGGTGTATTCCGTGGCATCACCCAGTGAAGTGCTTCCTCTTTCCCGGTGAGATCGCCGGTGAAGTCGGGACGCACCGCGTAAACCGGGTACTTCTTTGCTGTTGGGCAAATCACGATTCCCTCAGCGACTCCAGGCGACGCGACAAATCGCAGCGTTTGGTGATACCGTTTTGAAGGATCGTCATGCGGGTTCATTCCACCCAGCTTCCAAATGGTCGAGCCATCCTTCAGTGAATGGGCAATTGTGTAGTCGCCGCCATGAGTCAGTAGGAACTTCTTTTCACCGAAGTTGTACAGAATTGGTGATGCGTAGGAATGTTTGTTTTCAGCCTTCGCGCCGGTGTGCCGGTCGATCTTCCAAACTTCTTTTCCGGTACTGGCATCGACGGCCACAACGATCGCTAATTCACCTTCCTGTCTCCAGATTCCGTGAATCAGCTGGAAGTAGAGGACTCCATCATGCAGAACCGGGGTCGATGACATTCCAAACTGAATCTCAAACTTCCCGTATCGTTCTTGAAGGTTGAATTTCCAAACCTCTTCACCTTCAACGGTGCAGCAAAGGACCTGACCAGTTCCCATCATCGCCCAAACGTGCTTACCGTCGGTCACAGGCGAAGGCGAAGCAGAGTTGCCTTCATCACCGCGAGCATCCTT
>JBGCDN010000415.1:0-3179 GCA_045105495.1 Planctomycetaceae bacterium | reverse complement strand
GATCGCTCCTGAAATTGCGGCGATGAAGCGATACAAAAAGAATCGTTTCGACAAAGACACCGCTTGGATGGAACGTGTCTATCGTGAATGCCGACCTGCCTTCGACCGTTTCGGCTATCCCGACCCCATGGCTAATTCAGGGCCATCGTCGCCAGAGACACCGAATTCTGATCGTGTTGCCGCCGTTGGTGGCTAGCGATAGCAGCCAACAGGCGTCTCTGCTCTTAAATTGAAGGTCGGAAGAATTGGCCTGACCTGCGGCTTCAAGCTGAAGGTCTTCAGGCTTTCGCAGACCCGATGGCGAGACCACTCCGGCATCTTCCAATGTACAGTCTCGCGATCGACCGTATCATCGCGCTTCTTAAACTCTCACTCTGAACCCAAACATGCAAGACATCTTCGCCGAACTCCAGTGGCGTGGCCTTATTCATCAGACCACAGACGATGACAATCTGCAGAAGTGGTTGAACGACGCACCGCGTGCGATGTACATCGGGTTCGACCCGACCGCTGACAGCTTGCATGTCGGAAGTATGCTGCAGTTGATGACACTGCGAAGATTCCAAAGAGCCGGACACAAGACCATCGCACTGGTCGGCGGCGCGACGGGGATGATTGGTGACCCGAGCGGGAAGAGCAAAGAACGGACGTTGCTGACCGAAGACATTCTTCAAAAGAACGTCGATGGTCTGAAGCAGCAGATGGGACAGTTTCTCAACTTCGACGGCGACAATCCGTGCCAGCTGGTGAACAACGTCGATTGGATGGGAAAGTTCAGTTACCTCGAATTCCTCCGTGACATCGGGAAGAACTTCCCCGTGAACGTGATGATGGCGAAGGACTCGGTGAAGAGCCGACTGCAGGGTGACACGGGCATTAGCTACACAGAATTTAGCTACATGTTGCTGCAGGCTTACGACTTCGTTCATCTTAATCAGGCACACGGTTGCGAACTGCAAGTCGGCGGAAGCGATCAGTGGGGCAACATCACTGCCGGAATCGACCTTGGCCGTCGAATGCACAGCGTTCAATTGTTCGGCGCTACCAGTCCGCTGCTAACCAAGGCAGACGGAACCAAGATGGGAAAAACGGAATCCGGTGCTGTGTGGCTGGATCCGGACAAGACCAGCCCATACCAGTTCTACCAGTACTGGATTAACGTCGCCGATGAAGACGCCGGGAAGTGTCTACGGTTCCTCACAGAACTGTCAGAAGAAGAGATCTCGGAGCTCGACAAATCCAGACAGGCTGAACCGGGCCAAAAGCTCAGCCAGAAACGATTGGCTGAAGAACTCACCCGCCTCTGCCACGGCGACGAAGGCGTGGCATCAGCCCAGCAAGCAGCGAAAACGTTGTTTGGCGGCGACATCAAAGGTCTGAATGACAAACAGCTAGCCGACATCTTCGCGGATGTCCCGAGCTGTGAAATCGAGCGGGCGAAATTCGACGGCGATGGTTACTCCGTCATCGACGCGTTCGTGGATGCTGGTCTCTGCAAAAGCAAAGGCGAAGCGCGGCGAACGGTTAAGGAGAACGGCGCGAATGTTAACAACGAACGAGTGACGGATCAGGACAAGAAGCTGACCTTGGAAGACCTCGCGAGTGAATCCTGCATCGTTCTTCGACGCGGGAAGAAGAAGTACGCGTTGGTTCGCTTGGTGTGAGCCTTAGTTGTATTCGGAACATTGCCTTGAAGACGTTTATTGTCGATTCGTTTACGGACGTGCCCTTCAGGGGCAACCCAGCCGGCGTCTGTCTCATAGGGAGGGATCTGCCTTCAGGGACCATGCTGCTTGTCGCTCAAGAGCTTGGTCTTTCCGAAACGGCGTTCGTTCGAATCGACACTGATCCGGTTCGGATTCGGTACTTCTCTCCTGTGATGGAAATTCCACTCTGCGGGCACGCCACACTCGCTGCGGCGAGAGTTGTGTGCAACGAAGCGAACACTGACACAGTTCGGTTCCTCACATCTCAAGGTATTGAGCTTCCGGTCGATCGCAGTTCCGACCAATTGACAATGCACTTTCCTCGCTACGAAGTTTCTTCAGCCGAAGCACCCGCGGCTCTTCAGACCGCTCTTGGCATCGATGAAATCGAAACCGCTGCGTACAACGAAGAGACTCGCATTCTGATGCTGGTGATCGAATCAAAGCAGAAACTTGCAAGTCTCTCCCCAAACTTCGAACAGCTTCGCGCCTCCCATGATTCGATCAATGGGGTCCTTGTGACCGCAGCATCGACCGATGATGCTTTCGACTTTCACTCTCGCTACTTTTGGCCATGGAGCGGAACCAACGAAGACCCGGTCACCGGCGGCACACACACATTCCTCGCGCCGTATTGGGCCGAGAGACTCGGCAAGAACAGGCTCAAATCCTTCCAATCATCCGCGCGAACTGGTTTCATGGATGTTGAAGTCGGTGATCATGGATTGAAGATCACAGGACAAGCTGTCGTGATCCTATCAGGCCAAATGCATCTTTAGAGAGCCGGCCAGAGCAGTCTACACGTCGTAATAGAGAGCGAATTCGTACGGGTGGGGGCGTTGACGAATCGCGTCAATTTCGTGTTCCTGTTTGTATCGCATCCAAGTGTCGATCACTTCCGTTGTGAATACGTCACCGCGGAGAAGGAAGTCGTGGTCATCGGACAACGCCTTGAGCGATTCTTCCAGCGACAACGGCGTTCGTTTCACATCGACAAGCTGTTCGGGCTTCAGATCGTAGATGTCTTTGTCCAACGGTTTGCCTGGATCGATCCGGTTCTGAATTCCATCGAGAGCCGCCATCAAGACAGCCGACATGGCGAGGTACGGATTCGCAGATGCATCAGGACAACGATACTCGATACGTTTGTCAGCAGGGTTGGGCGTGTGCACCGGAATCCGAACGGCTGCCGATCGATTTCTGTAGCTATAAGTCAGATTAACCGGCGCGTCGAACCCGGGCACGAGGCGTTTGTAGCTATTCGTCGTTGGACAGCAAAACGCCATGATCGCTGGTGTGTGTTTCAGAATACCGCCCATGGCGTACATTGCTGTTTCGCTTAACCCACCGTAGCCGGAACCAGCGAACAGAGTTTCGTCATCCTTCCACAGCGAGAAGTGCAAATGCAGCCCGGAACCGTTGTCGTTCCAAAGAGGCTTCGGCATGAATGTCGCCGTCTTCTGATGTCGAGCG
>JBGCDN010000414.1:0-3766 GCA_045105495.1 Planctomycetaceae bacterium | reverse complement strand
GGAACTGATTGATACTGACGGCAAGAAACAATCGGTTTTGCGAGAAGATGTTGAAGAGATGGTTGCGTCGCGGAAGTCCGTCATGCCGGAGGGCTTCGAGAAACTTCTATCGAAGCAGGAGTTTGCTGACCTGCTGACGTTCCTCACCGATCGCGGCAAGTTCCTACCGATTGACATCAGCAAGGTCGCGTCGGCTGCGAGCGACCGCGGCATGTTCTTCGCGAAGGGGAACGATGTCGAACGCCTGATCTTCCCGGACTGGAAGCCGAAGACTTTCAAGGGCGTTCCGTTTGTACTTCTCGATCCACAAGACGGCACGGTTCCGAACACTATCCTTCTAAATGGACCAGCATCGCCAATGGTTCAGCGCATGCCGAAGAAAGTGGAGCTGCCGCTAAACGGTCCTGCCCGAGCGATCCATTTCCTAGGCGGCGTTGGCGGGTGGGCGTATCCTTACAGCCGAAACGAAACCGTATCCGTCATCGTCCGTCTGCACTACGCGGACGGAACCAGTGAAGACCACGAACTCAAGAACGGCATTCACTTCGCCGACTACATTCGCCGAGTCGACGTGAAAGGTTCAGAATTCGCGTTCCAACTTCGCGGCCAGCAAATTCGCTATCTCGCTGTCATGCCTAAACGCAGCGAGACCATCGCACGCATAGAATTCATCAAAGGACCAGACGGAACCGCTCCCGTCATCATGGCGATTACCGCGGAGGCTCCTTAGAAGCTCTCACTCAAAACTAACTCTGACGGCAAGAGTCGCCTCATGCGTTCAGGCTTCGGATAACAGTTCCTGACACGGGTGCTTACGTTCGGTATCCTGAGGGTTCGATGCACGACTTAGGCTTCTTTGAAATGCGGTTTTGAGAATGTTGCACGCTCTATGTCTTCTGGATCTTCTAGCTGTTTGCGTCGTCTTGCAGGCCACAGTCGGTATTGCCGACGACTCTGTTGATTTCCAAAAAGACATCCGTCCGATTCTCTCGAATCATTGCTTTACGTGTCACGGGCCAGATGCGGCGAGGCGCGAAGGCGGCCTGCGATTAGACCAGCGTAATGCCGCGATTGGTGAAGACGACTCCGGCAAACTGGCGATTGTGCCGGGTGATGTCGATGCCAGTGAGATTATTCGCCGCGTCACTTCGGCTGATCTGGATGAGCAAATGCCGCCTGAAGGTGGCCCAAAGAAGCTGGACAAAAAACAGATCGAGCTGCTGAAGAAGTGGATTGAAGACGGCGCCGAATACCAATCGCACTGGGCATATGGCTCGGTCACCAAACCTGTCGTACCCAAATCTAATTCAGACGATTGGCCGAAGAACAACATCGATCACTTCGTGCTTGCGAAGCTTCAGGAAAAGGAACTGCGGCCTGCCGCCGAAGCGACGCGGGAAACGTTGATTCGTCGAGTCGCATTTGATCTGACTGGGTTGCCGCCAACGCTGGAAGAAGTCGACGGGTTCCTGTCTGATAAATCAGATCAAGCCTACGAGCACATGGTCGATCGCTATCTGCAGTCGCCTTCCTACGGCGAACATATGGCTCGGCACTGGCTGGACTTGGCTCGATACGCTGACACGAACGGGTATCAGTACGACACCGAGCGTCAGCAATGGGTTTGGCGTGATTGGGTGATTGACGCGTACAACCGCAACATGCCTTTTGACCAGTTCACGATTCAGCAACTGGCTGGTGACATGCTGCCGAACGCGACACCTCAGCAGCGGTTAGCAACAGGTTTCAATCGAAACCACGGCATCACGATTGAAGGCGGCATTATTGATGAAGAGTACCGCACGGAATATGTGATGGATCGAGTCTCAACGACTGGTAGCGTCTGGATGGGCCTGACCGTCGGGTGTGCCCGCTGCCACGACCACAAGTACGATCCAATCTCGCAGCGTGAGTTTTATCAGCTGTATTCGTTGTTCAATCAGGTGCCGGAAAGAGGAATGAAGGGGTTTGCACCGCAAGAGAGAATCCCGTCGCCTTTGGGTTCAGCGAAACAGCAAACGCTGCAAGCAGAACTGGCTCGCCTGGAGAAAGAACTGAAGAGTCCGCTCGACCTGAACCCGCTCCTCGCGAAGTGGACGAGCCAACTTACGAAGACTCCTGCTACCGGCTGGGAAACCCTGGTTCCAACCGAACTCACATCATCGGGTGGATCGACACTGAAACCGCTGAACGATCATTCTGTCCTCGCAGGCGGCGCGAATCCACGGAAAGACGTTTATGGCATTCGCTCACGCACGGAAGCCCATGGCATCACGGCGGTGCGACTGGAAGCGTTGACTCACCCTTCGCTGCCTGGTGCTGGGCCAGGGCGGCACATGAATTCAAACTTCGTCCTCAGCGAATTCGAATTAACCGCAACGTCCACTGCTGATCCTTCAAAATCGCAAAAGGTAAAGTTCATTCGAGCTATTTCGGATTACGAACAGGCGAACTACCAGGTCGCCAGAGCGATCAACGGGAAGGTTGCGAACAACGATGGCTGGGCTGTCGATGGCCCGACTCGCAAGGAACCTGCAACTGCGGCCTTCGTGGCCGAGACGCCGTTCGGATATCCGGGTGGAACCGATTTGCAGTTCCGCCTGCGACATGAAGCCAACTTTGCGACTCACGGAATCGGGCGAGTACGTTTATCGATAACGATAGACAAGGAAAGTGACGTCAGCCTTCAGGGAATTCCAGCCGAAATTCGACGAATTGCGACAACAGAAGAATCCGCACGTGCAGTTGCGGACACCGCAAAATTGCGAGAGTACTATGTTGAGAACTATGACCCGCGACGCGAACTAAAAAGGCAACTCGCTGAAACCAGGAAACAGTTAAACGATTTATTTCCCGCCACGATGATCATGCGGGACATGCCGAAGCCTCGTAAGACACACGTCCTGAATCGCGGCCAATACAATGAACCGACGGATGAAGTGTCCCCGGGCGTACCTGCCGTCTTTCCTTCCTCCTCCAAGAAACCAGTCAGCAATCGACTTCAGTTCGCAAAGTGGTTGGTCGATCCAACTCACCCGCTAACCGCACGAGTAGCCGTGAATCGATACTGGCAACGGCTGTTTGGAACGGGACTGGTGAAAACGTCAGAAGACTTTGGCGTTCAGGGAGAACTTCCCAGTCATCCGGAGTTGCTGGACTGGTTGGCGACCGAGTTCGTCCGCAGCGGATGGGACGTCAAACACATTCAACGCGAGATCATGCTGTCTGCCACCTATCGTCAGACATCGCGAGTCGGATCGGCCGCCTATGGTGCCGACCCCGAAAATCGCTGGCTCGCGCGAGGTCCACGAATGCGGCTCGATGGTGAAGAACTTCGTGATGCGGCGCTGCAGACAAGCGGGCTGTTGGTGAATCAGTTGGGCGGCAAGAGCGTCTACCCTTATCAGCCAGCCGGTCTGTGGATGGAACTCAATAACCGCCCGGGATATTCGAAAGAGTATCCGCAAGGCAGCGGCGACGACTTGTACCGACGTAGCATCTACACGTTTTGGAAGCGAACGGTTCCGTCGCCCATGCTGAAGATCCTGGACGCTCCTGAACGTGAGTTTTGTACGATTCGTCGATCGAGAACCAACACGCCTTCACAGGCGCTGGTGCTGCTGAACAGTCCGCAGTTCGTCGAAGCCGCTCGGCACCTTGGACAGCGGATGATGAAGCACGATGCTGAAACTCTTGAAGAGAAACTAACTTTCGGGTTTCGACTTGTGACCGCCCGCACCCCGACGAAGGCGGAGATGACCGCGAT
>JBGCDN010000413.1:0-3691 GCA_045105495.1 Planctomycetaceae bacterium | reverse complement strand
TGATCACCCGTGCCAGCTGCCTTCCCCGGAGCCACCCGAAACACGTCAATCTGACGCACTTCCAGGCAAACTCCAGATCCACAACTGATCATCTGGGCGCTACAAAATCCCGCCGCCCGAGCCTCCCCGCCCAGCGCCACGATTTCTCACCGCCATTTACAAGCCCCGGTGGTCCCGCTGGAGAGTAGGCAGACGTCATCCATCCGAAGACGGTGGTGATTGCAATTACGATCGAAATGGTGGGAAGAGAACCAACCCCACGTCGTACCAAAAACAACACGCTTAGCAGACCAATCGCCAGAACAGCCAGCAACCAGAGGTTCGTTGTTCCGGCTGCCGCTTTTGCCTGAGAAGCAATGTCCCACTGGATCGGAGAGTTGTTGCGGTCTGCAATCGTCCAAAGCAGCGTCGGACCAACGACCACTGGCAGGATTGCACAGAGACACCCGAGCCAGATAAGCGATTTGCCACGAGTAGCAGTATGCATGGTTCTCTCCAAAGCACTTAGAATCAACGCGGTCAGTTCAGTGGGTACTTGAGTTAAGCCGCAATCTCTCGTTCGCTGAAGGCAGTTCTGGCGGCCCATGTCAGAATGCCGCAGAAGGCAACAACACCTATCAGGTAATAGCCCATAGGAACGGGCCGCATCCGCAGCGGGAACTGCCAACAGGTTCCAACGGCGAAGGCAGCCAGCAAACAAATCGTCGCCGCCAGACTGCGGGATCGCCGCGTCGTTGCTCCGAAACCGTAGACGCAATTGAAGAAGACAATTGCCGAGTATGTGGCTATGGCGACCAGGAAGAAGTTTCGCACTACGTACAGCTCACCAGTTCGAACCATCGGGTACCAAGCGCCATTTCCCATCGCTTGCTGAACGGCCTGCCTTACACCAAACACCATCGCTGCTGCCATCATGGCCGTCATGCCTGTTAGCACTAGTAGTCCGGTCAGCCATCGGGTTCGAAACACCTGACGACGGCTCATGCCGCGAGTCAGAACCCACATATCGACCGCTGGCAAATCCGAGAAACTCTGCATTCCGACAAGAGCCGCCGAGACGATCGCAAGCAGAGGAAACACGAAATGATGGACGAGGTTCAAATGCGAACTGGGTGAGAACGGAGCCGGAAGCATGACGGTCGCCAACAACAACAATGCAGTCAGTCCGAACACCATCAGGCGCAGACTACGACAGTCGTACTTCAACAAAGTCGAGTTCATTTTTGATTACCCTTCTCATTGACGCAGCATCGGTCTGTAGTGGACGAGGCGCCTCACTACTTTGCAGCCAATTCGACAAACATGTCTTCCAAATTCATCGCTTCAGCATGCATGTCTTTGCCGAGCGAACTCGTGAAAGACTGCCACTCTGTCTCATCAAAACCATCGATCAGCAGGTTCGTGATTCCGTCTACTACTCGGTGCTCAAGTACATTGAACCGAGACCGGACATCGTCAGCATCGACCACCCCTTCGATCCGAACACGGCGTAGCGTGGCCTTCAGGGTTTCCAGATCACCGGTGATTTGCAGTCGACCGCCAGACATCACAGCAATGCGATCGACAACACGTTCGATGTCGCCCAACATGTGAGATGAAAACAACACGGTCTGACCACGGTCCACGGTTGCCGCCAGCATCGTTTCCAGAAACTGTCGACGACCGAGGGGATCCAGGCCACCTGCTGGTTCATCAAGAATCAGCAAATCGGCTCCCTGAGCCAACGCCTGCAGCAAGACGGCTCGACGTCGCTGTCCGAAAGACAGCGAGGCATACTTCTGATTCGTTGGCAGCTTGAACTCCTCAACAAGGGCTTCTTCAACCGCCGTTTCCCAGTTGGGAAAGAAACCGCGATTCAGCTTCAGAACTTCGGCGATCGTCATTCGAGGCGGTAGCTGCATCGAATCCGAGACATAGGCGATGCGTTGCAGTATTTCTGGACCATGTGTCCATGGATCAGAACCCAGAACGTCGACACTGCCGCTATCGCAATGCAAATGCCCCACCAGCATTCGAATAAGAGTCGTCTTGCCAGCGCCGTTCGTCCCTACGAGGCCGAAGACAGAACCACTTGGAACCTCGAGTGATAAATCGTTCACAGCCAGGTTCGAACCAAATCGACGCGAAACGTTGCGGACAGAAATTGCTGGCTCAGTCATTTCGACTTCCCCTTAATCTTGCTGAATTCGCTTTCCAAAATCCCTTCGACATCTTCCCGCGACAGTCCCAGCCGCGCACCTTCAACAATCATCCGTCGAGCTAACTCTCGCACCTGCTTCTTCGCTTCTGCTTTGCTGATGACACTTTCTTTCGATGAAACAAATGCACCTTGCCCTTGCCGCAGCGTGATGACGTCCTCAGCAGACAGCTCGTTGTAGATGCGCGTCACCGTTGTTGGATTCACCTTCAGCTGCTTGGCGAGCCCTCGGATGGACGGCAGCTTCTCGCCGGCCTGCAGCTTGCCGCTCACGATCATGTACTTGATCTGAGCAACAACCTGCCGACTAATCGGCTCGCCGCTGTTGTAGTCCACCTGAATCAGCATCTAGTCGCCTTCGCCGCAGTATTCACATGTAGAACTGAGTCATACACTGCCTGTCCCACTGTCGCCACTGTATGACATGTTACCATACACTCGGCAGCCAGCAAGCCAAAACGCCACAGCTTTTCTCACTGACTCCTGGGACGGTGGATTCAAGAACAGAACTGGAATCGTGGTTTCGGCGGCACGCCGAGGCTATAACGTCCGTGATCTCTAACCCAACGCGACGCCAATGCCTGACCCCGACAAGTACAACGCCCCTATCCAGTACTTCAATCGCTACACCGGCGAGATGGAGACAGAAGACATTTACGGCGAGGGCTTTCTGCGCTGGGCATATGGAAACCCGCTGGGGCGACTCACTGTCTCGCTAGCCATCAAACGCCTGTGGTTCTCACGCTGGTACGGTTGGCGGATGGACAAACCAAAGAGCCGCGCGAAGGTTCAGCCATTTATCGAGCAGTTCGGCGTCGATGTGAATGAACTCGCCGATTCACCGCAGTCCTACAAGACGTTCAACGAATTCTTCTATCGCAAACTGAAGCCGGAAGCTCGGCCAATCGACGAGGCTGAAGACGCAGCAGTCTTCCCCGCAGACGGCCGACACCTTGCAATCCCAAACGTCTCTTCCGCGGACAGCTTTTACATCAAAGGCCAATCCTTCGATCTCTCCACCTTCATCGGTGACGCCAACCTTGCGCAACAATTCGAAGGTGGCTCGATTCTCATTTCGCGGCTGTGCCCCGTCGACTACCACCGGTTTCACTTTCCGGCAGGTGGTTCAGTCGGTTCACCTCAACTGCTTCCCGGGACATTGCGATCTGTCAGCCCATTGGCTTTACGCCGCCAGTTATCCATCCTGTGGGAGAACCGACGAGAACGAACCATTGTTGAATCTGAACGCTTCGGCAAAGTGCTGGTGATGGAAGTTGGCGCTACCTGTGTTGGCGGGATCCATCAGACGTTTGCAGAAGGAACCGTCCGCAAAGGCGATGACAAAGGCTACTTCTCGTTCGGTGGTTCGAACGTCACGACAGTGTTCCAGCCCGGCGCTATTCAATTCGACGCGGACCTAACCCGACACTCCGCGAACGGCATTGAGGTTTATGCAAAGATGGGCGAACGCTGTGGTGTCTCCGCGACGCCACC
>JBGCDN010000412.1:0-2777 GCA_045105495.1 Planctomycetaceae bacterium | reverse complement strand
GGAACTTCGGTTCGCACTTGAACTAGCTGAAAAGTACAAAGCCATCGTGGAACTGGAAGTCGGGGCGGCCTACTCGCTCACGAAGGCTGGCCGCATTCACCAGATGGTCGGCGAATACAACAAGGCAGCCGCCTGCTACATCGATGCCCACGAACGCTTTACAAATCTCGAAGCCGCCCGCCGCGCTCGCAGACTGACGGTCGTTTACGACCCAAGACGATTGCAGCCAATGGGCATCGACTTTCTGGCCGAACTGGTCTCCATCAACAAAAGGCTCGACGAAGTCCGTCCCTTCGTCACGAATGCGATTTCGATCCCGGAGACTCTTGGCAGCGCAACGGCGCTCAAATTGCTTGATGAAGACCCGGGCAACATTCTGGAAACATCATCTCGCTGCAAGCTGGCTTATGTCGACGTCCTGCATTCGCGACACATCAACATGCTAAAGCGGCAAGGCTGGGAACAGCTTATCGGTCAGCCGATCAAGAACCGAGGAAAGTTCCAACAGGAATTCGAAGAGAACGAAACGGCAATCAACATCGTTCAGCTTCTTCTCACGAAAGACAGAACCAACCACGACTACCGAATCATGGGCATCCGCATTCAGACAGATCGAGCTAGACTAGAACTCCTGCGAGGCAAAGAAACCGAAGCAACGATCTATCTTGGCAATGCAGCCAGAGCACTTGGTGAATGGTTAATCGCCCAGGAAGCAGAAGAGATGAGATCAGCTCTCCGGGCCGAACTCGCATACGTCCTTTGCCTCGCACCAAAACCAATCGAGAACGTCGATGTCACGGCAGATGAAGTTCGAACGAGCCTGTCTAGCTTCTCGAAAAGAATGAAGGCCCTTATTGCCACTGACAAGAGGGCAACAAGAGCCAAAGAACTTGCGAGAATCGCGGACCAACGGCTCGCTCAGTACATCGAAATGCAAGGCCGAGCCAATTAACCTGCAACCGCGTCAGTTAGCATGCGTTCCTCAAGCCGTTTCGAGACCAACGGCGCTCGAATATTTCTCTCTTAAACGACGGCATGCCTGGAGCACGATTTGCCGGACCCTTTCGGCAGAGAGATTCATTCGCTTACCCAGTTCGTTGTATCGCATCGGCTTTTTGCCGCTGAGCCCAAATCTCAGCGACACAACTTCGCGCTGGCGTTCATTCAGGGAGCTCAGAATTCGCGGCACCATTGCTTTGACTTCTGAATCGACCCACGGCTGCTCGTCGTCCAGGCTAATTCGTTCGACGTCCGTTTCCGGACACGTCGATCGTTTCGCGTTCCGTTGCCAAACGCGAGACAGGTGCCGACGAAGCGAATGAGTGGCATAGGTGCTGAACCGAAATCCTCGCGACACATCGAACCGATCAATCGCCGTTAGCATCACCAGGTTCGCTTCGCTCACAAAGTCCTGCGTATCTGAAAGGGTTCCAGAGAACTTACCGGCAATCTTCAGAACCAGTCGCTGGTTCGCGTCCGAAATCTGGCCGCGAATCGCATCAGCGTCCGCCAGAAGATTACGGACGGTTCTCAAATCAATTTCGCGAGCCCCCTTCTCCAAGGCCCGATCGCGGCGATCTACAGCGAGACTCCGCAAACAGTTCATCTTAAGAAACAGATGTTTCTCCTCCGCAGGTGTCAGCAAACTGACTTGCGGAATTGAGATCCCAATTGCGCTTGCTTCGACGCGGGGGGATTCGCGGTCGGCAGTGATGGATTCAAGAATGGCGTGGATGGCATCCGAATCTGAGAAGTCCGGATGCGGAATGAATCTGACTTCGATCGCTCGAAGCTCTTCCTCGACTCGCCGATCACATGAACGTCGTGTGTCTGTCCCGGCCTGCATAGCGACTCTCCCGTTGCGATAGTCTATTGCCCTGTCGCGCGAGCGTTACGGCGACATGGCTTTGGCTGACACTCGTCTAACTCAACGGAAGATTTATACGCCCCTCCAACCCATTCTACAAATAGATAATTGCGCAGTGAAACATTCGCAATATCGATATATCAAGACGCATGATTCTTGTAGAGAATCGCTCAAGAAATGTGCTCGACATCACGAGCCTGGCAAGCTGTTGAAGGACGATTGTAGGACGACTCTCCGAGTCGTTTTTTGCGAGGATTCTCCACATTCTTCAACACCCTGCCAGGGAGGCACCATCCACCACCGCCACCCCGGCCACCCTTAGTCAAATGGAACGCTTACTAGTTGAACAGCGTTTCACGGACGGTCTCTGAGATCGCCACAATTGCCGGGTGCGTGAGCCTGCGTTCGGCAGTGATTGCGTAAAAACGTTCCGTGGCGTTGGGAATGTCCATCAACAACCTCAGCCCAAACTGCTTTTCGATTTCCGCACGAATCGCGACCGGAGCAGGTATGAAGCCAAGGCCTGCCTCCGCAAACACTTTAAGCAGAGCCGTGTCATCGATTTCCCCGATCACTTCGGGTTCAATATCCACTTGATAGAGCCACTGAGCCACTGAACGCCGCAAAGCCGTGTGTTCACCGGGAAGAAAGAACGGAGCCCCGTTCAGGGAATGAGGAAGGTTCGTCTTGAATTTTCGACACAGCTTCGGCGTTCCAAACAAGCCCACACCGCACTCGCCAAGAGAGTGATTGAAAGCCCTGACGGAACCCATTGAGCCGACTGGAGAGTCCGAAAAGACCACATCCAGTTCGTGTGTGGCCAACTGCGCCAGTAGCTGTTCCATTGGACCTTCGCGGCAAATCAGCTTAATCCTGTCTTCGAGCTGCAGTGCCGGTTCAAGCAGACGGA
>JBGCDN010000411.1:0-31698 GCA_045105495.1 Planctomycetaceae bacterium | reverse complement strand
TCGAGGGCTACGACGGAGTCAAAACGGGAACCACAACCAACGCTGGTGCGTGTCTGGTATCAACGGCAGAACGAGATGGGCACCGGTTAATCGTCAGCATCCTTGGTTCAACCAGCAGCGATGCCCGCTACGTCGATGCTCAAAATCTCTATCGCTACGGCTGGCAATTGATCCAGTCGAAGAAGAATTGAGAGTGCGAGCCACGGCTCAAGGCCTACTCCGCCATGTCATCGCGAGACAGATTGACATCCAGTTGCGGGAACGCAATTTCAATGCCCTGCTCGGCAAACGTATCGTCGATTGCGGTGTGCAACTCAGTCACAGTTTCGAGCCTTCGTTCCAGACTCGGAATGTAGCAACGCAGACACAGGTTCAACGTGCTGTCACCAAACTCTTCAAACGTCGCGAGGGGTGCGGGGTCGTCGATCACAAGCGGATGGTTCGCGGCAACTTCGCGAAGCAGCTTCCGAGCTAGCCGAGTGTCCGTTCCGTAAGCGACGCCCACCTTGATCAAGATTCTGCTGGTTGGATCTGTGAGCGTCCAGTTCAGAACACGTCCGGTCACGAATTCTTTGTTCGGAACGATGTATTCCTTGTTGTCCCAGTTCGTAATCGTCGTCGCGCGAATCTGAATGCGAGTGACGTTACCGCTCACTCCATCAATGGTCACAACATCGCCAAGTCGTACCGGACGCTCAAACAGAATGATCAGTCCAGACACAAAGTTGGCGAAGATTTCCTGCAAGCCAAAACCAAGACCAACGGTCAAACCAGCGACCAACCACTGCACCTTCGACCAACCGATTCCAATCAGCGAACACGTCAGAGTCACCCCAACAATCACCAACAAATACCGAGCCACCGTTCGAATCGCATAACGCAGCGCCGGATCAAGTGGCAGCCGCTTGAGAACCGCCATCTCCAACAGCCCAGGCAAGTTACGAGCAGCCGTAATTGTGGCAATCACCACAAACAACGCCTTAATCAGGCTGAGCGGTGTAATTGGTTCGAGGATCGTTTCTGCAACTAGCCGTGCTTTGCCGTCGACGACTTTCTCTACAGAAACCTGCCGTGTTGTCTTCCAAAGTTCTTCCTGCGTGAGGAAGGAAACGGCTGGCAAAACCTGCGACCACAACATCCAAAGTCCAAACAAGCCAATCAGCAGAAGACCACTGTTAATGAGTCGTTCCGTTTGCTGACTGACGTTGACCAGATCAGTCGCCTCTTCGATTGCTCGGGCCTCTGTGTCGCCATCAGAATCCTCGTCCTGTGCGGCGAGAGCCAGTTCTGCTTCTTGTTCTGCGCGTAGACGTCGCTCGTGAACGAGGTTCCATCGAGCCAGAAACGCTTGGGCTACAACGGCGATTCCCACCAGAACGATCGTGCCCGCGAGTCGCCAGCTCAGTTCGTAAGACGTGAAGAAGTAACCAAAGATCGTCAGCAGCGCGAGCAACAGCGGAATTGCGATTGAGAGCGGATACCAGAGCCAAATCGTTCTCTGACCCCACCCAACCACCGAATCATTAAGGACATCAGCAAAGACACCACGTTTAGGATTCAGCAATCGAAACGAAAAATAAGAGATCGCACACAGCGCGACGACCAGGCAGATGCGTTCCAGAGAATTCCTTCCCGGTGCCCCGGCTGAGTTGTGCAGAGCTGTCGCTATGAACAATAGCGGCAACAAGACAAACATCATGTTGCGGAGCCCGAGCCGTGTCTTCTTGACCGAAGAATCGCTCCACGAAAAATGCGCTCCGCCAACACCTTCGTTCCGGCAGACCTGCTTCAGCAAGTACATGAGAAGCGACGCAACGCCAACAACAACCAGTCCGTCACCGACAGCCCGACTGAAGCTGGAACCATCCAACGCATGCGTCAGCCTGAACCCAATGAACGAGATCAACAGCGGCCACGGCAACGCCAGCATGACCGTGGTCCAGACCGCCCGCAGCGTTGGCTGAAAACGATTGCAGTCTGACCGCATCGCTTGCCGGCCCACAGTCGCCAGCACAACCCGCCAGCGCGTGCGCATGGTGATTAGCAGCAGAAACAAGCCAATGACGGCCGCATAGAGCGGCCCCATTCTTTGAGCGTCCTGAATGAGTGTTGCAGGAATGGAGGACCACGCCCCAGGTGAAGCCAGCCAACTCAGGCTCAGAGCGCTGTTCTGTAAATCTGCCAGGCCCAGAGCTCGGTTACTGCGTATCCACAGCACGCGTTCCTGTAACCAAAGCTGAAACGCATTTTGCTTCTTTACAAGTTCCCGCTCTTTTCCATCCAGAAGCCGGAGTGCTTCCACATAAGCAGTTTGGTTCCGGATAAGTGTACGAAGAATGGAATCCTGAGCCTTCAGCGATTCCTTTGCGACTTCGCTGCTCTCATCCAACCGCTGGCCAATCGCCTCCAGCTTTTCGCGGTTCTTTTGTCGGGCCACACCGAGATCGAGGAATTCAGATTCGCGTTCGGCAATGGAATCTTCAATCTCCCGAAGGTCTCGAAGCTTCAACAGCTGTTCCTGCAGTTCCATGCCGACCGGTAGGACCACATCAAACTGCTCGACCCGTGCGCGAATTCGTTTCTCGGTTGCTTCGTCCTTCTTCAGCTGTTCTGCACGTTGTTGTTCGAGTCTGGTGGCTTCTGGAATCTGAGTTTCTACGAGTTTCAGATTCTTCTCCAGCCAGCCGCTGGCCAACTTCGCCGCTTCACTTCCCGCCGGAATTGCGGCAAGGTCATCCTGCTTCTCCTCTGCTTCGTCGCGCCGTTGCTCGTCCTGACGCTTCTTGAGTGCGGCGATTGTTGCTTCGAGCGACGAGATCTTTTTCTTCTTGAGTTCCTGCTTATAGCGAGGAATCTCAAGACTGCTCTCAGCCGTCAGCCGAGCCAGCTCTGCGGTAATCGCCGGACCTTCCGCTTCAAGCGCCTGAATGCGAGCCTGAGCCAGCGTTCGACGCACGTTGGACAACGCTGGATCTTCATCGGCCGGCGGAGCCTGACGGAGCTGCGTTCTGGCTTCTTCCAGCTTTGTGCTGAGAGTGGACTGAGCCGTCGCAAGTTCCTTGCGTCGCGTCTCGGCAGCTGCGGCCGCCGTTTCGAGATCCGCAAGTTCTCGCTTTAGTTTTTCGAGTTCGGAACCGCTTGTCAGAATTGTGGTTTGAAGACTATCCAGATCCATCTCGGCACCAATGTCGGGTGATGCCGATGTCTCATTTTCAATATCCCGTTGTAACGCCTTGAGTGTGGCGTCTGCTGTTCGAGTTCTCTCTTCATCCGCAGCCGCCGCGGCGTTCAGGTCGTCAACAGACTTCAGTGCAGTTGTTGCCTGATCGTATGTGGCCAGAACCTGCTTCTTTACCTCTTCCGGGAGCTCTGCCGATTCAGCCGCTTTCCTTGCCTCGTCAACTGCCGCCGCTGTGACCTGCGCAGGTTTGGGACGTGCTTTCTCCTCGCCGGTTTGGACGGGTGGTTCGAACGCGAACGACGCCGGTGCTAACAACAAGTAGCAGGCAAGAAGAGTTCCGTTAAGCAGGGCCCGAGACACGAGTTACCTCTGTGGAAGAAGACATTAGCGGCGCGAGATTCTTGCGGGCAGGCAGGTTGCTGGCAAGATCGGCCTCCAATCGTCGCTTTGCCACCCTGCTTTGCTTGCGACGACGACGGTTCCTGACGTTTCCACAATCGCGGCATGCATGGTTATCATTCGCCAACCTTACGGATGGAGACTGCGATGTGGTGGCTTTGGCTTGGCGGGATATTTCTGGCGGTAATCGTGGCGGTTGCGATTTACGACCTCACGCAGAAGAAGCATGCGATTCTGCGGAACTTTCCCGTCATCGGGCATTTTCGGTATTGGATTGAAACCATTGGCCCTGAACTGCGGCAGTACATTGTCGCGGCAAACGACGAAGAACGACCGTTCAATCGAGACGAACGCAGCTGGGTCTATGCATCATCGAAGAAGCAAAACAACTACTTTGGTTTTGGAACCGACAACGAAGTTGAAAAGTCGCCCAACTACCTTGTCATCAATCACAACACGTTCCCCATCGTTTCACCTGCTCCGGATTCGCCTGACTACGATCCGATGTACCGTATTCCCTGCGCGAAGATCATGGGTGGACACCGGAAGCGAGAGAAGGCGTTCCGTCCACCATCTGTTGTGAACGTATCCGGAATGAGCTTCGGTTCACTGAGTGCTCCGGCGGTCGAGGCGTTGAACCTTGGCTGTAAGAAAGCCGGGTGTTTGCAGAGCACAGGTGAAGGCGCAATCTCGCCGTATCACCAGAAGGGCGGCGAACTGGTTTGGCAGATCGGAACTGGTTACTACGGCTGTCGCACAATGGACGGGCAGTTCAGTCTTGAGAAGCTGAAGGAGAACATTGCCGCGACTCCAACCGTTCGTGCGTTGGAGGTGAAGCTAAGCCAAGGCGCGAAGCCGGGCGCGGGTGGGATTCTTCCATCAAGAAAAATTACCCCGGAGATTTCGAAGATCCGCGGTATCCCGATGGGAAAAGACTGCGTCAGTCCCGCAACACACAGTGCGTTCCATGATGTTGACAGCATGCTGGACTTCATCGAAATGCTGGCTACGGAAACTGGCCTACCGGTCGGAATCAAATCGGCTGTCGGCCAAATTCCATTCTGGCAAGACCTGGCCGCATTGACCGCCACAACAAATCGCGCACCGGACTTCGTTACGATTGATGGTGGAGAAGGCGGAACCGGAGCTGCACCGCTGGTGTTTTCTGATCACGTCGCCAAACCGTTCAAGCTGGGTTTTGCTGCAGTACAACGCGTCTTTCAGGAACAAGGTATCGCTGAGAACATCGTTTGGTGCGGTTCCGGAAAATTGGGGTCTCCGGAACATGCGTTGTTCGCGTTCGCCCTGGGTTGCGACATCGTCAACATTGCTCGCGCGCCGATGTTGGCGATCGGGTGTATCCAGGCTCAAAAGTGTCACACAAACCATTGCCCCACTGGTGTCGCGACGCAAAACAAGTGGCTTGTCCGAGGACTTGATCCGACGCTCAAAGCAGACCGCTGTGCGAACTACCTTGTCGCTTTGAGAAAAGAGATTCTGCTGCTTTGTCGAGCATGTGGGGTTCCGCACCCGGGCATGATGACTGCAGAACACCTTGAGATTGTGAACGATCGTTTCGGTTCTCAAACCGTCGCCGAGATCTTCGGTTACACAAGCGAATACGGACTACCATCTCAAACGGATCGTGACGCAGTGTCGAAACTGATGGCCGAAATGCACGCGTCGAAACAGCAAGGCTGAAGAACAAACTCTCACATGACAAAACCTCAAGCCGTTAATTGCTACGACTACCCTCGATACTGGGACTTCGCGTTTAGCGACGAAACTGAGTTCGAAGCCGATTTCATTGAAGCGGTTGGAAAGAAGTACAGCGATGTGCCGGTTCGGCGAATGTACGAACCTGGTTGTGGTGGTGGCCGACTTGTGATTGAGATGGAACGGCGCGGCTACGAAGTAACCGCATGTGATAGCAGTCAGCAGTCAATCGAGTTTCTCCAATCGCAGTGCAAGACTCCGGCGGTTCGGTCTCGGATGCAAGTGGGAGACATGACTTCGTTTCGAACGACCGAGCCGGTCGATCTGGCGTACTGCATGGTGAACACGTTCCGTCACCTCCGCACGGAAGACGACGCCAGACAACATCTGAAAGCTGTCGCGTCGAACCTGAATCCCGGCGGCATTTACATCATCGGACTGCATCTGATGCCACCGGACGCGGACGAAGACGATTCAGAAGAGTGGACAGTGGAATCGGACGATCTGAGTGTCCGGGTGTTTCTGGAAGTCGAGGACTTCAGCCGAGACACCCGGCTTGAGAATGTTCGGTTCGAACTGGATGTCAGTGACCGCGGCGAGGAAGTGAAGCTTCAGACCACCTACACCCTGCGTCTGTATCTCGCGCAGCAAATGCGTGAACTGTTAGCTTCTGTACCAGAGTTCGAACTCTGCGACGTTTACGATTTCTGCTACGAAATCGACGAGCCCCTTGAGCTAAACGACGAGCTCGGCGACACCGTTCTCATTCTACGTAAGCTGCGATGAGTTAACGGGTTCTGTCGGTCAGGTGCTTGACTTCCGGCATTCTCAGCCAGTTTGCGCGCGAAATGGTCGGCTCTGCCGGAACAGCCGGTTCACGGTACCTGACCCGCGTAAAGCAAAAGTCTTCGCCAGTCCGATGCTAGGAATCAAGGCGATAGGCGTCTTCTCGCTGCGAGGAGCGCCGAAATGAAGACACAACATAGGGCAATAAATACCGGGTGACACTGCGGATCAGTGTCTCCAGCGGTATGTGGGGGGCACTTCTTATGCAGCGCAGGCGCCGAAAATCCGTAGTTCAGGCAAACACTCCGGTTGAAGTTCTTGAAGACCGCCAACTGCTTACCGGCATCGACTACGGCGATGCCACTGTTCTGAAAGACCAAGGACATATCCCTGGTCCGGAACTGCGCGATCTGAACATTGAAGGCGAAGGAATCGCGGTCTACCCCGCGTTCTCGCCAGACCAGCTGCGGTATGGTGTCACGCCCAGTGAGGAAACCGACAAGCTGGTCATCAACCCGGTCACTCGGGGCGACGACCAGGTCCGCGTCAACGGCCGACTGCTTACCGAAGACGACAACGATATCGCGCTGCGTGACCTGTCCGATGGAGAGACAATTCAGGTCGAGGTCTTCTCTCCAGATGATCCGACGGACGTGCGCAACTATGAGATCATCTATCTGCCCGAGATCTACACGCTTGACGTAACACTCAACGAGCATCCGGACGAGAACCCTGGTTCAATCTACGTGACGCCACGTGGCCCTGGCGGCAACTATCTCGCCAAGATCGACCACAACGGTGTCCCGGAGTTCATTCAGACCGAAACCCCGGTCACGGGAGGCATTGGACCACAGATCAGGCTGGCGGATTTCAAGCGCCATGAGAATGGCTTGTATTCCTACTTTTACAGCCATCAGACGAACGAATTTGACAGAGTCGATTACGTCGCCCGCATTGGTGAGATGGTCGAAACAGATGCAGGTCTTGAGTTCCGAATTCTCGATGAGGTCGAGACTCAGGGCGAGCACATGAACCATACGGACTTCCATGACATCCTTGTCACGGACGATACGTATGTGGTCATTGCATACAACGGCGAGATTCGAGACGGAGACTTTTACGAGGATTCAGTCATTCAAGTACTGGATCGGGAAACGAAAGAGATCCTGGTCGAGTGGAACAGCAAGAACGACATCGGGCTACTTGTCGGCAAACCAGGTTCCTACGTACTAGGTGACCCGGGAACCGGATACGACGACGTATCACGCGTGCCTGAGTACGCTCATATCAACTCCGTCTTCATGGATGACAACGGAGACATCATTGCGTCTCTGCGGTTCACGTCATCGATCGTAAAGATTGACGGAACGACCGGTGAATTGCTCTGGCATCTTGGCGGTCGTCATAGCGACTGGGAGATCGACGATCCGTGGGGCGGTCCATGTGGTCAGCACACGGCTCAGATCAATAGTAAGGGTAACCTCATCTACTTTGACAACGGGACTCCCTGCCCTGACGTTCCCGAATATTCCGGACGCCCGGCAGAGGATTCGCCGGAAGCTCGCATGCGGTACGTTGAGTATGAACTTGACGAAGAAACCATGACCGCAACTCTGGTTCGCGAGATTGTTCATCCCGACTATGCGGTTGGACCAACCGGCTCTGTTCAGGAGTTGCCCGGCGATCATGTACTTGTCAGTTGGGGCTTCCCGGGTCGAAGCTTCGCAAACGGCTATTCCACGATCGAATACGACGAGAACGACCAACCAATCAGAGAGTATTCGTTCGACCGAGCATTCTCATATCGGGCCCACTACGCGTTGGACAACAACTATCCAACTCTTGCTGAAGACAACGGTGCATCACATACCATTGTTGATGGTATGTTCCTTGGTAGTGGTGTCGACGCCGACGAAGACGGCCAGCCAAGTACAAGCAGCGGCGACGATATCGACTTCTACTACGACGATGATGGAAACTTAGTGAACGACGAAGACGGAGTCGTTTTCACATCAGATATCGTTCCGGGCACACTGGCGACCGTCGATGTTGAAGCTTCCACAGCGGGTGTTCTTAATGCCTGGTTCGACTTCAACTATGATGGCGACTGGCTAGACGACGGCGAACAGATCTTTACCGATATCAGCCTGAGTGAAGGGATTAACTCACTCGCGTTTGGGGTCCCAGCAAGTGCGGTCACAACGGAAACGTTCACGAGATTCCGATTCAGTAGCGAGGAAGGACTAGCCCCCACCGGTCATGCGAGTGACGGTGAAGTCGAAGACCACAAAGTCGAGATCACAACAAAGCAAGCTCAACCGCTAGAGAACGACACCGGAGACACCAAAGACATCTTTGGAGACAAGGTCGCCATTAGTGGTCGCTACGCGGCGGTCGCTGCACCAAATGCAGGCAGTCGACGAACTGGCAAGGTCGATCTGTACTTCCGAGAAGACGACGGCTCATGGGTGAAAGTCAAATCTCTGGAATCACCGGACCGCTCGAACGACTTGTTTGGCGGCGATCGCTTTGGATGGTCTGTCTCATTGCATCAGGGAACACTGGTAGTCGGTTCTCCTCGCGAAGAGAACGGAGCGGCTGACAAGAGTTCTGGTGCTGCCTATATCTTCCAGCGAGACAAAGGCGGCAGAGGCGAATGGGGCCTTGTACAAAGACTCCGCGCGGCAGACTTCGCTCGGGGTGATCACTTTGGAAGCTCTGTCAGTGTTGATGGCGATACTATCGCCGTTGGAGCTCGACTGGACGACGGGCCACGGAAGCAAAACACTGGCTCGGTCTATGTGTTCAAGCAGAAGACAGGCGGGTTTTGGCAGCAGATCCGGCATGTCTTCGATCCTAACGCGGCTCGCAACGATCAGTTCGGCTTCAGTGTCGATGTTGAGGGCAACAACATGATTGCCGGTGCTCCCAACGTGAAAGCGATTGTCGAAACACCAGAAGGACCAGTCGAATGGGAACAGTCTGGCCGGGTCTACGTGTATCGCCGAGAAGGTGAACAGTGGGACCTCCAACAACAAGTCGACGCGCCGGATGTGGGCAACAACTTCGGAGCTGGCGACCAGTTTGGTCGCTCAGTCGCAATCTACGATAGTCTGGCAGTTGTTGGTGCTCACGCGGAGGAAGAATTCGAATCTTCGCATAGTTCCGGTGCAGCCTACGTGCTTCGTCGAAACGCTGGCGGCAAGGATAACTGGGGCGTCGCTCGAAAGCTGACTGCTTCCGACCCAGCCATTCGAGACCAGTTTGGATACTCAGTCGATATTCATCGCGGACGCGTCGCCGTCGGAGCACGAACGAAGCGAGCTGATGACGGTGTGCTTAAGGCCGGAGCAGTCTTTCTGTTCGATCGCCTCGAAGGCAAAGACAGCTGGTACGAAGTGCAGAAATTCCAGGCTCCGGACGCTTCGCCTCGGGATTACACCGGCCACAGTGTGGCACTATTCAACGCATACACCATCACCGGCGCGCCTCTGAACGATGATCAGGGAGTGGATTCTGGTAAAGCGTACGTGTACTTCGCTGGCCAGGACAGTCCGCTTACCGCGAGTGGCCAGCCGGTTCAAACCGTACACGGAAATCTGACCACCGCGGAGCTACGCCCGATCGTTGAAGCAGCGACAGCCCAATGGGCGGATGGCGATCTTACTCGTCGGCAGCAAGACGCTTTGGCTCGCTTTACTGTTTCAATCGGCGATCTCGAACCCGGCCGACTGGGACAAGCATCCCGAACCAGCATTGTCATCGACAGCAACGCTGCAGGGTTCGGTTGGTATGTCGATCCGACTCCGTTCGATCTGAATGATGACGAGATTGGCCCCCGTATGGACTTGCTAACCACCGTGGCACACGAGATCGGTCACGTGCTTGGCCACGCAGATCTCAGCGACGCACCAGGCGACATCATGTATGAGCGATTGGCAGCTGGTGAACGACGCACATTCGAAGCGCAGCTAACCAACGCTGTCGAAACCGAAGTCGATAGCCTATTCGCAATGCCAGAAGTGTCTTTCGACGTGCTATAACACCGATCGAAGTAGGTCATTTGGAGAGGCTCGGGGTTCAGTACCTCCGAGCCTTTTCCATGCGCGGACTACTTTGACTTCTTGAACAACGATTCAATAGCCAGCAAGGGGACCGCGTGTTTGACCACAAGCGAACCAAATGCAACTGGTTCGTCGTCGCCCCACTCTTCGAGTTCCGAATCTTCATTCTCAAGGCTATCGTCCGACGCCAAATCCGGGCCATCTCCCATTGTGATTGACGAGACAAGTCCGACCAGTTCATGCTTCTTGTTGAAGATCCCGCAGCCGCTGCCACCCGGAGCGTACTCTGTTGAGACCTCCATCCAAGGCTCACCAGAAATCCGTGCGTAACGCATGACATAGCCGCGATCGTACGTAAAGAACCGCATTTCACTGTGATGCATCATCACCAAATCATCGCCGGCCGTGGGTGACGCAGCAGCAACTTTCACCGCATGGAGTCCTTCACCTTCAATCCGAATCAGAGCCACATCGCGTTCCTTATTCCCCGCAAGGACCTCGACAACTCGATGAACGCGGCCCTGGGCATCCATGGCGATCAACTTGACATCTGCGGCATCTTCAACGACATGATAATTCGTCAGCGCTAGTCCGTCGGCACTTACAAGAACTGCTCCGGCGGTGAAGAAGCCAGCTCCCGATTCGTCACCCCCAGCAATGATGAGACTGGCTTTGGCGAGATCGGCCGCAGTATTACAATCAACTGCAGAAGAGAGATCAGGACGAACAATCGTGTTCGGCACTTTCGCCACGTCAATGACTGGCCACTCTTTGCTGTTCGTCAGCAGCTCCTGATATCGATGGATCACAGCACCGAAGACTTTGGCGTCGTCTACAGGATTGGCTCCGCCCGGATACGCAACAAAGTCTCTCCCCGGGTCCGGATAAGTTTCCGTCGCGGGCTTCGGCACAAACTTTTCAATCACAGCGAGACGATTCTCGAACTCCGCTGGTGAGAGCCGGTCGTTCGTATCCTCGTCGAGCTTTTGGAAAATCTTCTTTAACGGCAGTCCGTCGCCCATCCGCTGGCGGATGTACTTCTTGAACTCGCCCAGTTTCAGTTTTCCGTCACTGTTGCTGTCCGCAGCCGCAAAGCCCTCAGGTTCACCACGCTGTTGGAGTGTCGAGACAAAGTCCTTTGTGTCGAAATAGCCTCTTGAGCGACCAAGTTCCTTACGCTCCGGACTCAGGAACAGAAACGTTGGAATCGCATCAACCTGATACTTCTCAGCTGCTGAGGCTCCGCTGTCCGTATCAACTTCAACGTACACAACAATGCGATTCTTCAGTTCGGCTGCAACTGTCTGGTGAGGAATCGACTCGATGAGCATTTCCTGGCAGGGTCCACACCACTTTGCTGAGAAGAACGCTACAACCTCTTTGTTTTCCTTCTTCGCTTTCTTCGCGGCAGCATTGAGATCGCGTTCCCAATGTTCCGGAATCGGCCCCAGTTCAAAATCCGGCGTAGCGATCATGGCTTCTTTTGGTCGCTTGACCGGAGCAACTTTAATCTCGAGTTTCTTATCGTTGCGGACCGCGACAACGGTCAAGGGCTTGGGGGCATCTTCGCCAATGACCGCGATCAGCGATTCGATGGACTTCACCGGTTGAAGATTCACCGTTTGCATGACGTCGCCAGGCTTCAGGCCAGCCTTGGCCGCCGGAGCATCAGGAACGACTTCGACCACGACGAGCCCGTCATCAGTGGGATCTACTGAGACACCAATCCAGTACTCAGACACAACGCCGGTTAGAGAATTGCCATAAAGGAATTCGTCCAAAGACGCGACTTCAGCTTTCTTCTTTACAACATTCTGAAGCCAGTCCACAACGTCCTCAGAAACACCAGTAGTTGCATCTTCCTTTGCTTCAGCAACCGCTTCTTTCGCGAAGTTGATTGCCTCTTTCTTTCGTCCTGCTGCAAGCAAAGCCTGAGTTCCATACGCCCGCAACATGACCTTTCCATCCGCATCCACGCTCTTATCGGCAATCCATTCTTTCGCCAACTTCACGGCGTCATCGACCCGAGCAAGTGCAATTAGGTTCTCGAGAATCACCTCACGAGCAAGTTGAGAATCGTACGAATCTGGCTTTCCGGCAATCATCTCCTTCGCGACGACAATCGCCTCTGCATGCAAGCCCGCCCCCGACAACACCTCAATCCTTAGAAAGTCGAACTCTTCGCGCGACTCACTGGATTCTGGAAACAACTTTTCAAGCTCAGCAATTCGTTTCAGAATCTTTGGCTTGTCGCTCGAAATCGGAAGCTCTTCCAGTTCCGCAAGTGCCGTCCGCTGCTTCTCAAGGAGCTGCAGTGCTTCATACCGCGCGACCAGTTTCTTATTGTCGCCGGCATGCTTAAGAACCTGACTGACCTCAGCCTTGTACGACTGAGCGACAATCTTCCGATCAATCAGGGACAATGCTTCGTCCAGCTTCTTTGCTTTCGCCTGGCCTTGGAGCGTAGTCGCTTCCCTGAGAAGCCGATCTCGATTCAGACGTCGCTGCACATGCTTATTCAGCATAGCGAGGTATGGTTTTGGTCCACCTTTCTGGTAGCCAGTTTTCGCGTATGGCCGGCCTTCTGCGTCGAGTAGGACAACTGTCGGAAATCCATCCACTGCCAGTCGCTGCATCCATTCGTGATTTTGCTTTGCCAGCCAAGGATCCTGCTTCGATTGATCAACTGGAAAATCCAGCGTCACAAAGACAAATTCTTCGGAAGCTTTCTTGCCGAACTGCTGGTCACTGAAAACCTCTTCTTCCAGAACTTCACACCAGTGACACCAATCACTGCCAGTAAAGTTCAGCAGCAGATCCTTATCTTGAGCTCGCGCCTGCTTCATCGCTTTTGAAACATTGTCCAGCCACTTCGCTTGCGAGAAGCCGATCGCAGGAAACGTTGCGAACAACAGCAGCGTGATTGTTGCGGTCTTAAAAGACATCAGGACACCAGTTGCGAGCAAGAAGCTCGATAGAAATTTAGGTCAGCGAAAGACGGAACCAGCTACAGCAGTTTTGAAGTGGCGATGAGGTCTTCGAGGAGGGTTGTTAGAAGCTCGTCTGCACAAGTCCAACGCGAGTCCGGTGGTACGCACGGCCCAGGTCTGAGAGAGAGGAACGCTGGCGACCGAGTCGCGACCGGCTGCGGCGAGACGGCGGAGCAACCAGTGCCGATCGGGGTTCGTCGTCAGGCAAGCCCGATGCTTGAACCAGTCCAGTACGATCTCGCTGCTCTGCGGTCTGAACCAGCTGTTCAGATAATTTTGATTTCGACTGCGTGTTGGCGACGGTCGCCTGGGATGATGGTTCTGCGGATCGGAGCCCGATGGCAATCCCGCCGGCAAAACACAACATCAATGCAACCGCCATCACGAACTGCCGAAGAACACTATTGTTTCGTCTCGACGAGACGACGCCAACGTCGGGGGTCGCTTCACTTGCCTGTCCCGGTGTTCGCACAAACGCAACGGCCATCGATGTTGCTTCGTCCGCACCTGATGCAATGAGGCCCGGACACCGCGCTTCGAGAACCTGAAATGCAGATTCTAGCTCAGCGGCGGACGGCTCTCGTCGAAGCCGCTTTGCTGTGACAACTTCGCTATCCCGATGTGCGCAGAGTGCGGCGGCTACGAGATCGCGATTGCTGCTTTTCGGAGCCAGAGCACCTAGCTCGTCTTCGAGTTTGTCCATCCAGTCGCTCATTGAATTGCTCCACTTCGACTTAGGAAGTCTTTCATCTCAATCAGTGCGTGACGATATCTCGACGCCGCAGTGTTCGGCGAGATGTCCAGGACGTCGCCGATTTGTGGAAAAGTCATTCCACTCCAGATTTTTAACGTCACGACTTCCTGCCGCGCGTCGGTCAGCCTTGCGATTGCCGCCTGCAGGGTTTCCACCCGTTCGCGTTCTTCAATCGGACATTCGAACCAGGTCTCTGACCCTCGGTTTGTCGCCGCAATTTCTTCTCGCCGCGTACGTCGGCCGAGCGTTCGTTTGAACTCGTTGCCAACGTTGCGAACGCAGGTGTAGAGGTAAGAAAGCGGATCCTGCACGTCAGAAGGCTTGACCCGCAACACGCGGACCATCGCCTCTTGCACCATGTCTTCTGCGTCAACATGTGAATCAGCCCATCGTCTGGCGAACAACACCAGCGCACACTCGTGTTGCTGGAACAGGTTCGGCCATGCTGGTTGTAGTGGCAATTCGGGCATGAATCAGCGGTTTTTCGTGTCAGACTAACGAAGAGATGCCGCTAACGGGCATTCTGTGTGCGAAAACCGTGAATCTGCGACGATGACGGTGACGAGGCCAAGCTCGATGTGTGATTCACAACGCAGGTTTGAGCCATCAAGCAAAGTGGACTACAAGTCGCCCACGTCAGTTTGTCGAGAGAAGCCGTGTCGCAGTTTTCAGAAGAGTCATTAAGTCAGTTCCAGCAAGATGGATTTGCCATCGAGCGTTCGCTCGTTTCAGCCGAGTTCTGTTCGCGACTGCGCGACGTGGTTGAACAGCATCTGGAATGGCTGTCCGGACAGATTGAATTCGAGGCCGACCTCAAGTACCCCGGCGCACCGGAATCATTAGACGCGGAAGGCGGCCGGACGCCTCGAAGACTGAAGCAGGCGATGAGCCGAGACACAATCTTCGCTGAACTTGTAATGCTGCCGGCTGTCAGTCAGCGAATGCGGCAGTTGCTCGGACCACAAATCGCGGTTCCACTGGCTCATCATAATTGCGTCATGACGAAACAGCCGGGCTTTAGCAGCGACACGGGCTGGCATCAGGACATCCGTTACTGGTCGTTTGAGAAACCAGATCTCGTGAGCTTTTGGCTGGCACTTGGTCCGGAAACTGTCGAAAACGGATGCCTTCACGTTATCCCAGGCACGCACCAGCAATCGTTCGATCGCGACCAACTGGACGACGAACTATTCCTTCGCGAAGACCTCAAACGAAACGCTGCCGTGATTCAGCGCAAGCAGCCGGTCGAACTTCAGTGTGGTGACGCCTTGTTCTTCCACGCCAAAACGTTTCACGCTGCCAGCCGCAACCACACAGATGTCCCGAAGTACTCCGTTGTGTTCACCTTCCGCGGTGGCAACAACGGACCGATTGCAGGAACACGATCTGCATCTCTGCCGGAACTTCTTCTTCCACCAATCGCGGACTGAAGAAAACGGGCGAATCACGCTGCGTCCTGAAGCGGTGACGCCGGAACCGAATACCCCCAACGCGCGGCCACGGGACCAACATAGGGTTCAATCCGTTCAAGATAGTCCGGGGAGAATTCATACTTGTTGTTCTGGTAGGAACGAGTCCCAGCAACCAACCGTTCGAGCGTAGGTTTGGTTCGCTCGAAGTCTTGCAAACCAAACTGATCATAAACCGCTCGTACTGATTCGATGGGACGGTCAGTCACGTCTTCGTGTCGAACCTCAATGAGATTGGCCGGGGGGATGAGACTCCGATCTGCAAACCACCGCTGCATCAGAAGTTCGTATCTGCGAGACACAAATGATTCGATCTCACGGCTGTCCCAGGACTGTAAAGCAAACTGCTGAAGAAACTTCTCCATGAGCCGGCACGTACTCGCATGTACGACGTACGGATTTCGCTTTACGAAGACAAACTTCGCATCGGGAAAGAGCTTCAGAACATGGGCAACACGCCCCGTGCTCGGTGGGTTCTTCAAACACAATCGTTTGCCGCCAGATTCGTAGCTCACTTTTCGAAGCAACCGCAGATAGTCTCTCTGCCACGTTTCAGACGCCGCGTTGGATTCAAGCAAGACGGTTCGACGGAATTCCGCCTCTGCCTTCTTGGGTAAGAAGTAGCTGTGGTAGTGCGTCATCTCGCTACGGCCGACCAGCCCAAAGTCTTCGGACATTGGTTCGTGTATACCTAGCTTGACGTTGTCCATGGGCCTCTTTGCCGCGATGCGTTCTTCAATCAGCGGCCCCAGTATTCGTCCCAATACCAGATGCAAATGCGGCACAGAACAGTGGAGCAGTGAAACCGTTGCGAATTGGTCGTCACACAACAGAAGGTTTTGCATGTGAGTTGTTCCACTCCTCCAGTGCCCAAGAACGACAATCGGCGATGGATGAATAGCTTGTTTTCGAACCTTCCTTCCGAAGCAAAGTGACTCTGCCAGCCGAAGCGGAGTAGACGCCACGACCGCCGCGCTTATCTTCGCGAATTGAGCTACGTGCTTTGCTTCGATTTCCCGACCATGACGCCATGCGAACCGAAGCAAGTTTGTGAGGGAAGATCCCGCAAGTGGATGAGGCGGTTTCATATTACGCTGCCCTGTCCGTTGCCGCTTTGCCTGAGTAACCAAACGCATCGAACGCAAACTGCCAGCGCGTCCGAACTTCCCGTCGGTCTGCCGAAGACAGCTCCCGTGCTTCAATCAACGCACCGTTGTCCGCGGCAGCGTACTGTTCGACAGCCGCTTGAATCTGATCGAAGGCACCAAGAGCCAACTTCTTGTACAAGCGATCGAGCGTCTCCACCGGAGCGGCGACCAGATCAGCATGAGCCACTTCCGCAACATGCGTTGACCTAACAAGCTTTCGATCCTGCAGATACCGACGCATCATTGGTTCGTATGTGCCCAAAGTATGTTGTCGAACCTTCTTTGGCTGAACTCCTTGAAGAGACCAGTTCTCCGTCAATGACGCCCAACGCCTCTGTTGCACCCCGAAGGCGTCGTCAGGATGTCGATGAACATGAACAAACTTCGCATCCGGAAACATCTGCAAGAGCTGTGGTATACGACAAGTATTGGCGGCATTTCGCGACAGAAAACGGGACCTCCCCTGCTCCGCCGAGACGGCTCGAATCGCCGTTTCGTAAGTTCGTCGCCATGCTGCGATCCGACTGGAAGAGACGCCATCGAAGAACAGCGATTGCTTGAGGATGCGTTCTGCCGCGTCTGGAAATACGTAGCCGTAGTAGGCTGACAGCTCAGTCAAACCGGCCAGCAGGAAGTCGTCTCCCTGAAGTGATTCCAATCCTCCCGGAAGCGAATCGACTTCACGATCAGCGGGTAGGTTGCGTTCCAGATGCCGCCCGATAACTGGGCCAAGCGTTCTGTAGGCGGACGGTAGAATGGTGTGTCGCAATCGCACTGTGCTGAACTGTGGATCACACGCCATCAGGTTGTGCAGCACGGAATGACCACTCTGCCAATAGCCAATAATGAACACCGGCTGAGGATGAAGTTCAAATCGTTCCACACTCCGTTGGTAAAGGAGTGATTCCCACACCCTGAACGGCTTGAGCCCACCAGCTGCTGCAATGATCCTGACAAATCGAGGCGGCATCACCCCATAGAACCGAGCTGCACGTAGTAAAACGCGAAACCTCGCAGCGGTAAGAAAGTGGGGCAGCCTGATGTTCATTGGAGCGAAAGCTTACCGCGTTTCGCATTACAGATCAGGATCAGTCTGCAGGAGCCGCCGGAGGGGCTTCCACCTTCGCGCCGAGGAAATCGCCCAGTCGCCCAAGTCGCCCGCTATGGAGAAGAATGAGGTAGGCTGGAACCAGAATCGGACGGACAACGAAGGTGTCCAGCAGCACTCCGGAAGCCAACGCGAAACCCAATTGATCCATGCCGACCAACGAACCTGCCAGCAAAGAGGCGAAGGTTCCAGCCATGATGATTCCACAGCTGGAAATAATGCTACCTGTCTTTTCCAGGGCGACGGTGATGCCTTTGACACGACCGTGTTCTTCGCTTTCCTCATCGATCCGCGTCATCAGGAAGATGTTGTAGTCTTCACCAACAGCAATCAGGATCGTGAACAAGAAGATCGGAACCTTCCAGTCCAGCCCGGCGAAGCCAGTGGGGTCCATCAGGTAGTAGACCGTGAACGTAAGCCCCAATGTGGCGAGGTAACTGAAGAAGACGCTTACGATCAGGTACAGCGAAATCATCGGACGCCGAAGTAATACGACCAAAATCAGGAAGACACCGACCAAGACCAAAATATCGATTCGAACCTGGTCACGGTCGGTAACCGTCTTCAGGTCTGCCACACTTGCTGTCGCACCAACAAACGAAACCTCAGCATCCTTCAATTCTGGCGGCAGCGCTTCGCCGAATTTCTTTTGGAACAGATTGAAATCGTCAATGCTATCTCGACTGAACGGGTCGTCGATAGGAATGACATCAATACGCGTCGCACTCGGGTCGACCTTGCTGACGAAAATCTTAAATACAGCATTGTTGACTATGGACCTTCTGGCCAAGCCGGGCTTCTTGGCTTTCGGATGTTCCGGCAACCCAGTGGGGGATGTCCAAGTGCGAAGCTTTGCAAGCCGTAACTCATCTCGCATGGCGTAGAGATTCTCTGTGAGCTTCTCAATGCTCTTCTTCTCCGGCCCCTTAAAAGTGAACTCGGATTTCGGGTGCCGCACCAGGACTTTCAGCGGCCCAACTTCTCCGTCTGGAAAGTGATTTTGAACTGCCAAGGTTCCGCGAACGCTTGGGGACGTCTCAGGTAGCTCCGTCAACAGTCCGTAGCTCAGGTGGCTAAAGAACATTACGCCAATGATTGCAAACGGGAGAAGGGACAGCATGGCGGCTGTCCAGATCAGCCCTGGACGCTCCTGCAGTAGCTGGCCAATCTTCCCCCAACCGGCTCGAAGCAAATTGCGATCGCGAATACTGTCCATCAGGCTCGATGGAGCAACCCAGCCACCGGCGACTTCGATACGTTCGCTGGAGAAATTCGGCCAGAAAGCCCACTTCCCAAAAAGCCGCAGGAACGCTGGCGTGAAGGTCAAGGAGGCCAGCAGCACAATCGCCAGTCCAAACGTAATCGCGACTCCTGCTTGCTGGAACTTCCCAAACTCCGCAAACACCATCATGCCGATACCGCACATTACGGTGCCGGCACTGGCGGTGATCGCCGCCCCAACACGCGACATCGAAGACGTGATCGCCTCGTTCATCGTTGCTCCGCGATCAAGCTCTTCCTTGTACCGAGCGATCAGGAACAAGCAGTAGTCCACACCCGCGCCGTAAACGACTACGGTCACGTAGGGATCGATACCGGAGAACAAATCGACCCAGCCAAAGTCGGCCAAGATACTCAGGAGCTTCCTGGTAATTTCAGTGGCGAGCGAAACCGTGAGGAGCGGAATAAGTGCCAATACGGGTGCTCGGTAAATCAGCAGCAGCAAAATGACAACAAGAATTCGCGTCCAGTGTTCGGTCGCCTTCCCACTATCCACCTGAGCCTTCAGTATGTCGCGGCCAAATGTCGCATTGCCGCTAATCGCCAGATCGAGTCCGGGTGGCACCACGGCTAATTCTTCAGTGGAGCCATCGTCGTTCGTGATTGTTCTCTTTTGGTACCGAATATCGTTAAGGACCACTTCCACCGCCGATATCGCACCACGATTGGCATTGTTCAGGAATTCGTTTCGAAGCTCAATTTTGATAAGCGTTGCCGCATTATCGAAGCTCATGAATTGAGTGCCGAAGCCCGGCGTCCAAAACCCTTTGATGTCTTGAACGACCAGCCGTTCCTCAAGGGGCTTCGCAGCGTCTGATTCAGGCGGTTCGTCAGAATCTCGATCGAACCCAACCGCCTCTCGAATCTCCGGCGCGAGGTAATCTCTTACGAACTCCCAGTCGTCGATGACGTCTTCATCTTCCGGGTCGTCATCGCCGTCTTCGATCAGTCCCGTGGAATTGGAAGTTCTCCGGATGACAACGAAGATTTCACTGGTCTGAACGTCGTCCGGAAAAGCTTCAGCAAATGCAGCTTCCGCAAGCCGGCTCTCTGAATCGGCTGGCAGGAACGCAAACTCACCGTCCTGAACGACGTCGTCCCAATTCGGCGCGACGGCGAACAACGCGACTAGTAGCAGCACCCAGGCGGCAAGAATGAACCGCCACCAACCAACAATGGATTGTCCAAGCTTTTCGAACACAGGAAGGCGTTTAAGACCAGATGGCCATCGCCATCGTGAGTAGGAAGCGGACGAGCGAACAGACCCTGTTCACGAACGAGAAGACGCCGCGATAGCGTCATGTGGGCCTGAAAGTACCGCTCAGTCACTGCGTTTGCAACGAATCTCGGCAGCATCCATTCTTATCGCTTCCGAAGAATGAACACGGCGTCCTCCGTGCGACCATTGAGTCCAATCTGACTGTCGGTCTCGTACGCGAAGTCATGAAGACCAGCGATCTCGAATTCCGGGACGGTGGAGAGAAGGCGTTCGAACTGCTGCTTCGTGTAGGTACGGTATTCCATATGATCGACAATCTTGCGATGAGCCGTTGGCGTGTAGATGTCGATCGTCATGCCAAGATGCTCCATTCGGTTCTTCTTGTCGATCTTTTTGCTCCACATGTACGAGTTCACCGCGAGGTTGCCGCGGCGAGCCGACCAGGCTTCCTCTCCACATGTTGGACCAGAAGTTGGAAGCAGATGAAGCCCCAGAATGTACAAGCCGCCCTTCGCCAGAGCCTTCGACATGCACTTAAGATGAGCTTCAGCAGTCGCCTCCGTTGGCAAATGCCGGAAGCTGTTGAT
This sequence comes from Planctomycetaceae bacterium, assembly GCA_045105495.1. GTDB lineage: Bacteria > Planctomycetota > Planctomycetia > Planctomycetales > Planctomycetaceae > CAYNWT01. The sequence goes on along the minus strand of JBGCDN010000411.1, from coordinate 10,996 downwards.
CGTGTTGAACGCGGCATCGATCTTTCTGTCGACGCGAAAGTTTGACATATCGCCCACTGCCGTCGGACGACCAAATCCATGGCGTTCCAGACGGTCGTTGCAGTAGTCAATCGCTTTCGGGTTCAGGTCGTTCCCGCTAACCAAATAGCCCGACTTAGCCAGTTTAATAAGCAATCGACCGGTACCACATGCCGGTTCGAACAGCCTCTCGACCGTGCGTTTGGTGTATCGGTCAAAACAGAACTCAAGAAACTCGAATTCTGCCTGCCAGTCCGAACCGAAAAGCAGATCGTAGTACACCGGGAAGTCGTAAATGCTCTGTTCAATCTGGTCGGTCATATCGCGCCGTTCCGGCTGAGTTCAGTCTGAAGCCAGAGGTTTAACACAGACCTGACAGGGTTTTTAGGGACCTGGCGGCATTAGTTGTTGGCCTGAAGACAGACCGGTATGATCGCAACTTCAATTTTGGAACCAAGCTACAGACGTAGGAGTAATAGACGTGACAGTTCGAGTAGGAATTAACGGCTTCGGTCGCATTGGACGAGTAACATTTCGAGCACTGATGGCTCGAAGCGACGAATTCGAAGTCGTTGGTATCAATGACCTTGGGGACAACCAATCGCTTGCCATGCTGTTGAAGTACGACAGTGTCCATGGCCGCTTCCCGGGCACCGTAGAAGCCGACGAAAAAGGCCTGATCGTCAACGGCACGCACATTCCCGTGTTCGAAGAACGCAACCCGGGCGACCTGCCATGGGGCGACATTGGCGTTGATATCGCGTTGGAATCAACTGGCTTCTTCACCAGCCGCGCGAAAGACGGCAAGCCGGGCTACGACAGTCACATCGCTGCCGGAGCTCGCAAAGTCGTGATTTCTGCCCCAGCGAAGGATGAACCGGATCTGACCTGCGTCATGGGCGTGAACTCTGACAAGCTAACCGCTGAGCATCTGTGCGTTTCAAACGCCAGTTGCACCACAAACTGCCTTTCTCCAATGGTCAAGGTTCTGAACGACAGCTTCGGCCTTGAGCACGGTATCATGACAACATGTCATGCTTACACGAACGACCAAAAGATCGCTGACCAGCTTCACAGCAACATGCACCGCGCTCGAGCGGCTGCTGTGAACATTATTCCGACAACCACCGGAGCTGCTAAGGCTGTTGGCAAGGTTCTCCCGGAAGTGGACGGCAAACTAACCGGAATGGCTCTCCGAGTGCCAGTTCCTGTCGGAAGTATTACCGACCTCTCTGCTGTTCTCACAAAGGACGTTACTGCGGAAGACGTCAACGCAGCGATGAAAGCTGCTGCTGATGGCCCGTTTAAGGGCATCATGGAGTACACCACAGACCCGATTGTCTCCAGCGACATTGTCGGCAACACGCACAGTTGTGTTTTCGACGGTAACTGGACAACTGTTGTCGCTGGCAACATGGTTAAGGTCTTGGGCTGGTACGACAACGAGTATGGTTACTCGAACCGAACTGCCGACCTGATTGCCAAGATGGCCGGCATGTAGGCTGAATTCTACAGGTGGGAGCCAAACCGGCTCCCACCTGTTTTTTTGTATACAAAAGGCACTCTGGGTGGACTTTGTCCCCGATGCCTGATGACAATACGCCTGCTAATCGCATTCGCGGCGTTCGTCGCACTTTCATCCGCCCTGTCTTGTGGCTCTCTGCATATGAACCGAAACGATGTTCTTGAGCATCTTCGGTCATCCTCTCCGGTGATCGCTCCGTCCATGCTGAAGTGTGACTTCGGCAATCTTGGGCGTGAGATGGAACGTCTCAATCAGGCAGATGTGCAACTCATCCACTGGGATGTGATGGACGGGCAGTTCGTACCAAACATCTCTTACGGCGCGATGGTGATTGAACGTTGCCGAGCACAGACCGATGCTCCGTTTGATGCGCATCTCATGATCGCAAACCCGGCCGAGTACCTGGACGGCTTTATCGAGGCAGGATGCGAGGCCATTACTCTCCACATCGAAGCGGTCCCTGAACCTCGCGAGCTACTGCAGCGAATCCAGTCTGCCGGTTGTGTCGCGGGGCTGGCATTAAACCCAGACACCGACGTCGAGACTGTTTTTCCGTTCCTTGATCTCTGCGAACTTGCTCTGGTGATGAGTGTGAAACCTGGGTTTGGCGGTCAGAAGTTCATGCCTGAAGTTTTGCCCAAAGCGACCGCACTTCGCAAAGAGAAGCCAGAACTGGTTCTTTCGATCGATGGCGGCATTGCGGAGCCAACCATTGGCGAGGCGTCCGCTGCAGGGATCGATGTTTTCGTCGCCGGCAGTGCCATCTTCAACAAAGACGACTATTCCGATGCGGTTGCGGGCCTTGCTTCCAAAGCAGCGAACCACCGCGCATCGCAGGAAGTGAGTTAGTCAGATGCCCAACGTGGTCCTCATTCGCGCCGGAGCAACTGACTTCGACGACGAACACCGAATACAGGGATCGATCGAGCTACCGCTAAACGAGCGGGGGCACGCCGAAGTCGATGCGTTAATACGCGAGCTTCGAGACGACGAGATCGACCTGATCCTCACTTCACCAGCCGAACCATCGGTCAGCACGGCCAATGGAATTAGCAAAGGCCTTGGCGGCCTGAAAGTGAAAGAAAACAAGGGCCTGGCAAATCTGAACCAGGGTTTGTGGGAAGGACTTCCTGCTGAGGAAGTGCGTCGGAAGTACCCCAAACTGTTCCGCCAATGGCGAGAAGCCCCGAGCAGCGTTTGCGCCCCGGAGGGAGAAACGCTGGACGAATTACACCGGCGCGTTCGAAAAGCTCTTGAGAAGCCACTCAAGAAGAAAGACAACGTAGCCATCGTCGTGGGCGAACCACTCGCTACTATCCTCGGATGCATCCTGGAGAACCGTAGCCCGGAACTCTCCGACTGCCTCTGCGGAGATGAAGATGTTGCTCAGGTAACGCGAGTTCACATCGAATCCGGCGAAGTTGAAAACATGTGGGATCGTCCGATTTCGGAAGGAAACGGCAACGGACACGCAGACCGATCGAAGGGTAAATCCCAATGAGTACAACGGGAAAATCAGGAGCCAGTTCCTGGTTAGAAGTCGTAAAGCCGAAGAAACGTGGAGTACCCGAAGGCGTTTGGATCAAATGCCCCGGCTGCTCTGCCACGGTCTATCGCAAGCAGGTTGCAGAGAATCGCAACGTCTGCGTGGAATGCGAACACCACTTCATCATCGGAGCCGCAGAGCGTGTTCGTCAGTTGCTCGATCCCGACAGTTTCGAAGAGTGGTTCGAAGATCTGGCCCCAACCGATCCGCTTGGCTTCGCTGATCGCAAGCCATACAAGGATCGCTTGGTCGCCGAACAGAAGAAGACCGGCATGAAAGAAGCATGCGTCGTCGGTCGCGGCTACATGCGTGGGCGTCCATTGGTTCTGGGAATCACAGACTCATCGTTCATCATGGGCAGCATGGGTTCTGTCGTCGGTGAAAAACTGACCCGTGCGGTCGAAGAGGCGACGAAGAAGTCATTACCGTTGGTTGTCATCAGTGGCTCGGGCGGTGGTGCTCGAATGCACGAAGGCATTCTGTCGCTCATGCAGATGGCCAAAGTGTCAGCCGCACTGTCGCGATACCACGAGACCGGCGGACTGTTCATCTCTGTGATGACAAACCCAACAATGGGCGGGGTTGCCGCCAGTTTTGCGTCGCTGGGTGACGTTGTTATTGCAGAACCAAAAGCTCTCATCGGCTTCGCAGGCCCGCGGGTCGTTGAGGCAACCTGCAAAATTGCGCTACCTGATGACTTCCAAACCAGTGAATTCCTGTTGGAACATGGTTTTGTCGATCGCATCGTGCATCGAGCCGAATTGCGTACAGAAATTGCCCGGATCATCGACTACTGCGTTGGATAGCCCCACCGGGTCGATCTCGATGTATGATGGTACTAGTGCCCTAACCCGCGATCGTCGAGATTCAGCGCCAACGGCTGCCAAACATGCGCGGGTTCAAAGGCAACGTTCCAGGCGAACGGAACCATCCAATTCGGTTCTGTCGCAGTTTGTGACCAGTGCAGGATCGACCGCGGGATGAAGTTCAAAGAGATATTCAACCGAAAAAAGTCTGACAACGCTCCACGAACAGAGATCAAGAAGCGTTTCGAACTGATCGGACGTGTGGGCCAGGGCAGCATGTCCAAAGTCTGGCGAGCGAACGACAGCCTGACCAACAACATGGTGGCTGTGAAAGTTCTGGACTACGAAAAAATGAAGCGCTTCGAATCGCGTTTCATCGGACTGAACAAGCCAAGCGAAGGTGAGATTTCAGTCTCTATGGACCATCCGAACTGTGTCCGCACCTTCGAGTTCGGGTTGACCAGCGAAGACGAACAGTTTCTCGTCATGGAGTTTGTCGAAGGCATGGGACTTGGCATGTTGGTCGACATGCAAGGTGACCGCATGCGGCGCTATCGTTTGCGCTACATGATTCAGATCGGCGACGGCTTGGACTACCTACATCGAGCTGGCTGGATTCACCGCGACATTTGTCCGCGGAACATTTTGCTCTCAAACGAAAATCAGATAAAGCTCATCGACTTTGGACTGGTTGTGCCAAATACGGCTCCGTTTAGAAAGCCCGGTAACCGAACCGGCACTGCCAACTACATGGCGCCCGAGCTAATAAAGCGGCAGTCAACGGACGAGCGAATAGACATCTTTTCATTCGCCGTAACTTGCTACGAAATGTACACAAAGCGACACCCATGGGACGCCGCTTTGACCTTAGACGCCGTCGTTCAGCACATTAATAAGCCGCCAGCAGACATCCGAAAGTTCGTACCCAAGATCGACGAACAAATCGCCAATGCCATCATGAAAGGGCTTGAGGCGAGACCCTCGGATCGGTGGCAATCTATCGCTGAAATGACTCACGAATTCCGAGAAGCAGAAGTGAGGCTCGTTGAGTCGATACGACGCAAGATGGCTGCGAAAAAGGAAGGCAAGAAAGCCACTCGAAAAAAGAAGCCCATCAAGAAACGGCCCGCGAACACCTCGAAAATCGGAGTCAAAAAGAAGCGGCGCCCAGACGAAGGTGACCCAACCGAATAGAAGGATCGCCGAACCGGAGGACAAGCAGCGGCAACTTTCGCCGACAGTAGGTATGACTACCACCTTCCGCAAAGGAGTCATAGATTCGCGATAGACCTCGTTTTACCGAGATGGTAAAGTTCGGCTGATTCACAGATCTTTACGAGGGCAAGTGGGTCACAACTGCCGATACACAAGATGTGTAACGAAGACGGAGCAGTTGCCGATTCACAATTTCACGACTGGCATGGAGGCCGGGCATGAATCTCAACTCAACGGGCCCAAGGCCCGACCAACAAGTACGCGTTCAAATCCGGTGGCTGATCCGCCGCGACATGCCCGAGGTGCTTGAAATCGAACGCGAAAGCTTCGAGTTCGCTTGGACAGAGGAAGAATTCCTCTGCTGCCTGAGACAGCGAAACTGCATTGGCATGGTCGCCGAGCTCGATCATCAAATTGTGGGCTTCATGATTTATGAACTCCACAAGTCACGCCTGCGAATTCTGAACTTCGCTGTCGCCCCAAGTGGACGGCGCATGCAAATTGGTTCGCAGATGGTCGGGCGTCTGATAGACAAGCTCAGCCAGCAACGGCGTAAAGAGATTATTCTCGAAGTACGCGAAACCAACGTCGCCGCGCAACTGTTCTTCAAGAAGCGTGGCTTCATGGCCCTGCAGGTTCTTCGTAACCACTACGAAGACACCGCCGAAGATGCTTACTACATGCGATATCGACTCGAAAGCGATATCAGCGCGTTCGCGCCACGGAATCGTATTTCTGAATACGACGCCGCGTAGGTCAAGAACACAGGGAAACGCCGGCGCAAGCGCCGGCTTTCTCATGCGCAGTGGCCACGCGACAAACTGTAGTGCCATCGCCGTGACAAAACCTCACGCGGAAGATCCGCCGTCGGTCACGTTACGACGCCGACCCAAGCAACTGATCGCGCTCACTTTGTGCTGCTTCCAGTAGCTCAATTTTCTCGCAGGCCAGCTCTTCCATCTCGCGAAGCATCCACTTTTCGAGGTCTGCCAAGCGACGTTTTTCAGTGAGGGCCAGTGCCAACTGTTGAACTTCGACGTTGTCGAAAGGCTTCTTCAGAATCAGCATCTTGTCGGTCGTCCCGAGGCGCGTAATCATCTCCTCCCAGGAGTAGTCTGAATACGCTGTGCAGACCACGACCTGCAGTTTGGGGTCGACGGTCCAGAGATTCTCAATCGTCTCAACGCCATCCCAGCCCGGTGGCATTCGCATATCGACGAACGCGAACGTGTAGTGCTCGCCAGACTCAGCGGCACTCTGCACCATCTCCATTGCTTCCTGGCCCTGATAGGCATGGTCGAGGTGATACTGCGGCTCGACTTTTCTGGCTAGCGTCTCTTCACCAAAGAACGCAGCTTCGGCAGCGTCAGTCTCGTGCTCGTCATATCCAGGCAGCAGGATCTTCTCGTAGTCTTTGTGGATCTCTCTATTGTCATCGACAATCAGAATCTTGGTCAGGTCAGAATTTGCCATGGTCTCCCCTTCTAATCCAAATCAGCGGTTAAGTGTTCACGAGTAAGTTCGTGGTTTCGTCTGTGTTTTCGACGGTCAATTCGATTGGCAGCGAGAGCACAAACATAGCTCCGTGGCCGAGGCCCTCGCTGTAGGCAGCTATCTTGCCACCCATTGCTTTCGCGGCGTTCGCGCTGCTGTGCAATCCGAATCCATGCCCGGTTTTCTTTGTCGTAAAACCATGTTGAAAGAGGCTGTCGAGTACAGACGCCTGAATTCCAACACCTGTGTCTTTGACTGAAATCTCAAGGAGAGAATCACAACGGGCAATGTCGACGCTTATGTACTTCTCACCAACTTCGACGTCATTCACAGCTTGCTTCGCATTGCTGATCAGATTCAACAGAATCTGCATCACCTTGTGCTTGTCTGTCGTAAGTACACAATCGGCTTGCTTTTGATACTCCCGATGTACCGCAACGCCATGCCTTGTCAGCGATGCCTCACCAATTCGCAGGGCGTCATCAAGGATCTCATGAACGCTGAAATCCTGAGACGTCCCACCTTTTCTTGCGTGTGCCTGCTGCATGCTGACAATATCTTTGATGTGCTCAATGTTCTTAACGAGCCCTGTCATCTCAGCCAGCGTAGCTTCTTTCCGTTTCAGAATTGTCCGAGCCGTTGACTCAAGGTACTTGCAGAAGTGTTTTCCGCGTGAGTCTTCCGTGAGGAAATGCGGCAAGTCGTCGCCTTTGCTCGCGACAAGCTCTGCAGCCTGCACCAACTTCGCCTCACGATCAGAACGCAGTTGCCGCAGAACGACATCCGTCGAGACGTTGACACTGTTCAGCACGTTGCCAACGTTGTGCAGAACGCCGGTGGCCACTTCCGCCATTCCCATTTCGCGCGATGCGTCGACAAGCTGCTTTTGCATCTTTTCCCGATCAGCCTCGCTTTTCTTCCGAACCGAAATGTCACTTTCGATCGAGATAAATTGAGTCACTTCGCCGTGTTCGTTATGGAATGGGCGGACCTCAATCGCAGTGTGATACGGCTCGCCATCTTGTCGATGCAGAATGACTTCCTGGTCAAAGCCTCTGCCACTCGCCATTGCTGATGTCATGGTGTGAATTTTCTCCATGTCCGTAGCTGGTCCATGCTGCAGACCAAAGCGAGACCGTCCGACAACTTCACCGAGATACAAGCCCGTAATTCTCACAAAGCCTGGGTTGACCCACTCCACGCGTCCTTTGGCATCTGAGATAACAACTGCGTTGTCGGTGTACTGTGCAACAAGAGCCAGTTTCTCTGCTTCGAGTGTCTTCTCCGCCAGCTGCTGATTCACATCAACCAGTTTGGTGATATCGCTTTCGATACTGACAAAGTGACGCACCTCTCCGTCGTCCCCGAAGACTGGGATCACTTCTAGCTGAGTCCAAAAAGTTGATCCGTCTTTCCTGTATTTCTCAATCGTAAGCTGGCTGTGCCTGTTGTCTTCGAATGCGGAGCGAAGCTTCTTCACTGCTGCCGGGTCGGACTTTGGCCCGAGCAAGAAACCAAGGCGATTCAGCCCGTAGACCTCATCCTGAGAGTATCCGGTCATCTTTGTGAACCCGTCATTCACCCACTCGGTTTTTATGTCAGCGTCAGCAATCACAACCGCGTTCGTCGTGTATTCGGTAACGATTGAAAGCAGCCGAACTTCTTCCGTCTTCGCCGCCAGTTCAACATTCGCCGCTTGCAGGTCTGCAGTCCGTGCCTGCACCTGATCGTCAACGGTTGCTTTCGCAATTCCAAGTTCCACCTGCCCCTGGCAGAGCTCTCGGATCTCTTTTCGCAAACGCCGTGTACCCGGGATGAGAAATGAGATCTCAAAGATTACCCACAGTGAGTGTTCAACCCAGCGAAACGGACTCTCGATAGAGACGCCGAACGCTGATAGTGGATACCAGATGCCACGCACGAGATGGTCGAGAGCCACAAAGACTGTCGCCGTGATGAGAATCTTCCAATCGCGGTATACGCTCAAGATTGCCAACGAAGCGAAGACATGAAAATGCGCTTCAATGCGTCCGCCGGATAGGTGTATTAGCAGCCCCGACCAAAAAATCTGCATCCCAGCAACAATGTGCCGAGTAATCGCAGCCTTCGGTGCGCGGCGGATGCTCAGGATGGCGAAGGCAGAAATTGCCCCTCCCGTCACTGCTGCCATCCAAACATGCAGGTGCACTGAATGACGTTCACCAATCCATGTATACGGCGTGAGGAAGATGGCGAAGGCCATGCCCAGAAACCACTGGCCGATCATCAACCAAATCATGAACCGATTTACGCGAACGCATTCCGCGGAATATCTCTGCTGAAACAGATGGTCTGTTTGTCGTTCTGAGTCCGAGCTCATGGTTGTCCCCCACGATCTCCGAACAGAGCACACCCATAGACCGGCCATGACTCGCAGCCAGATCGACCACGAACGCCCGCCAAGAGGTCTTCGGCGGCCGCAGATCTGCCTTCATGCCCACGGCCTGCAGTGATTCCCCCGGTGAAAGCCAGAGCGCCATCGGTGCCATAGAACAGCACGTGCCCCGAAGTCTGTGCTCCAAGCATCTCAGCAAGATGCCCGTCTCTATCAACGACAACTCGAGAGTTTGGAACTCGGTTGAGAACATCAACGAGAGATGAATCAATCCAACTGTCGTCTTCGTCGCCGGGGCAGAACGCACAAACCACAACGCTGATCCCACGCGGGAACTGAGGTGCCAGTCTTTGGAGTTCACGAGCCGTCGATATGGTGCAAGGACATTGCGGGTGAATCACGACGACAACAACTGCCTGCCCATCCTCAGCTAAGAACTCTGAGGGTAAGCGGGCCTCCAAGGGTTCCCCTGACTCACCAGCTGTGACCGAGTAATCAACAAGGGTCAGTCCCCCGGCAACAATGGTCGCGCCGAGGAAAAATAGAGTCAGGATGTGCATTACGTCGTTGCGCATTGCTGGGTCGTCGCCTGGGGTAAAGCTTCAGTTGGGTAGAGATCGAATCAGGCGTCTACAGTTTGCCACAATCGCACACATTGGCGTGCGACTTTGGGAAGGCTGTGGTGATGCAAACCGGTTGTGCTGATTATTCTGAGCACCGCACCCAATAGCTGATCAGCGGGGCCAACCGACGCGTTGAAAAGACGGCCGCCATGCGTTGCTGCCCATTGTTCGAGATCACAAAATTGCAACGCAGAACGTCGTGGCTGAGTTTGCTTCGCAACAGACCCCTTGGCCTAACAAAGCGATGCAAGATCAATCCGACAAAATTTCGAACCGGACCCGAAGTCGCGCCTCTCGAATTTTTGAGAGTGAGTCTTCTGACGCCATTGGGTCGCGCGTATAATCGTGCTTGCAAATCGAAATGGGGTTTCAGCAATGACTGTTCAAGTCGCGCGCCCGGACGTTTCGGACATGGTTTTCATTGTGTTCGATCGGTCTGTTCATCCAGAACTGTTCTCACCGGTGAAGACACAATTCATCGAGCACGCAGAGTTCTCTGCTCGAACCAGCGTGTGCTCGTCAGGACACGTCATCGAGTTTCAACTAGGGCGTTTTCCAATTACGGAAGTCGCCACAACCCGGCAACAGTCACTTCCCAACCACAAACGATCATGCAGTCGCCGACTTGTTGGCCAACGCGATCAGATGTTGGAATTCGAATCGGGTGTTCGGTATCACGGCTGCTACCAGCTTGAGAAGTTGGACGCCGAGATCTTCATGAATGTCCACGAAGAACTGTCGCAGGACATTCCGAAAGCATCCATCGGCCACGCATTCAATTCACCCAGCCGCTTCGCTCCGGCACCGATATCTGTCATTCAGACAGATGTCACTCCGAACGCATTGCTGGTTCACACCTACCACACGTTCCCCGAGAACTGTGCGGTTGTGAAGACGCAGTCACTGTTCGAACTCATTTAATCACAGCACGAACTGCAGCCAAGCGGTTCCGATCGTCAAAAAGATGATCGTATTCAGCAGAGTGACCAGCCCGCCGTAGCGGTACACTTCACCCATCGACAGATATCCGCTGCCCACAAAAATCGCATTGGCGGAACTCGCTTGCGGAGTGATCGGCGAAAAGAAGTTGGTCGCCAACAAAAGCATCATCGCCAACAACGCACCGGGCACCCCGGCTGCGACACCCACGCTGAGGAAGATCGGCATCACCGCGAACATGTGCGCCGTCTGGCTGACGAAGAAGTAGTGAATCAGAACGTATGCCACGATTAGCAGCACATAGACCGCCGGCCATGACATTCCCGTCACCAGCCCGGCAACGCTCTCGCCAATCCACTGCATGAACCCGTAATTGTCCAAATACGTCGAGAGCGTATACAGCGCGGCGAACCACACGAAGGTAATCGGGCCACTACTTCCTCGCACATCGGCCAG